>JAYTOE010000022.1:0-7819 GCA_043747935.1 Akkermansiaceae bacterium | reverse complement strand
CCACAAACCGCCGGGGAATCAAAGGCCGAGTAAAACGCGCAGGATGGGACAACAAATACCTCGAGAAGATCCTCACAAAATAAGATGCGTTTGCCCTGGCGACTGAGACGGATGGCTTTGACAATGCCGCGCAGGTCGCCTTTCACTAGTGTGATGCCCGCACTCCGTATGGCCACATCGGTGCCGGTGCCCATCGCGATACCGACTTCCGCTTCGCTGAGGTCGGGCGCGTCGTTGATGCCGTCGCCAGCCATCGCAACGTGTTTGCCTTCCGTAAGCAGCTTCCTGACATGCGCAACTTTTCCGGCGGGATCGATCTCGGCTTCCACGGCGTCGAGGCCGAGTTGCTTCGCCACCACAGCGGCAGTGCGGCGGTTGTCGCCTGTAAGCATGACGGTCTTTAAGCCAAGCGCCTGAAGATCACGGATGGCGCCGGCGGTGGTGGATTTGATCGGGTCGGCGACAGCGAGCACTCCCGCTGGTTTCCCATCGATGGCGACAAACACCGCGGACTGCCGGCCGGCTGCACTTGCTGGTCGTGGATTTCGCCACGCCAGCCGCCTGTGGCGCTCCGCTTCTCAATGAATTCCTTGAAACGATTCAGGTCGCCCGCAACCCGTGCGGACACCACTCCGAAAGCGTCGCCGAGAGTTTCCACGACCCCTTCCGGTTCGTATTCCAGGTGCAAGGTCAGCTTCGTTTGCTCCGCGCCGATTTCAGTGAAAACGACCGTGCCGGAGTTCTTTGCGCCGCTCGTGCTGCGCCAGGCGATGAGCTGATCGGGAATCTGTTCGAAGATTTCCGCGTCCCATTCCCTGGTCTGGCCGGCGATCTCTGCCTTCCAGTGCAGGCGCTTGTCATTCATTTGTTTCACCTCCTTGATACCTTCCATGAAATTGTGGAATTCTTCGAACTGAGTCCATTGGTTGTAAGCCCGGCTTACGGGCACATCGACTGTGATGGAGTCTTCAATTGTTTTCATATGGTTGCTTTTGAGTGGTTCGGTTAGGGGTAATTTGCGTAATCGGTTTATTTCGAAGTTGGAAAAAATTCCGCCGGTAAGGTTTGGGTTCCGACAATACGTCGCGTTCGGATTTTGTTATTCCTAACAGGAATTTCAAATGATCAGGCATGCCGCCGAGCCGCGCGGCTACGCCAAGGTCACGTTGCCGTGCTGTCCGCCATTGCTGATTTCCGGGGTGGTTCCCGTCGCCAGGGCTTTGATGGATTGGTAGAGGTAGCTGAACCGGTTCATGCCGGTGCTGTCCCAATACTCCGCGCGCTCGCCCTTGATGTGCAGCAGCACGATGTTCGGATCCTCGGCTCCACCGGGAAACCACACCTTCAGCGCGGGCTTCCACATATCGCGAATCATGGGGCGATCCTCCACCACATGGGCGCGACCCGCGAGGACTACGCAACTTGTCCAGCTATCCTGGCCGATCACTTGCACGTTCGAATCGGCCACGATCTCTCGAACCTTGGGCGAGTCTCGCGAAGTGAACAGCCACACATCCGTGTTTTCATCCACCCTCGCCACGGCCATGGGTCGGGCGTGGCATTTTCCGCCGTCCATGGTGACGAGCATCACGGTGTTGAAGTTCTTGAGCAGTCCGTGTAGTATATCGATGTGGTTTTCGTTCATAATTTTCAGGCACGATGTTTGTCGGTGTGGCTTTATGTTCTGGGAATGAATGTATGGTTTAAAACGAAAGCCTGCGATGGGGTGTTCCCCCACCTCGTTTCGAGGCGGAGCAGTGGCAGATGAAGCCGGCTGAACCCTCACCCAACTCCGCTTCGGTCAGAATACGGGGACTTCCTGAATGGCGAGACCCGCGTGGCAGTGCCGTCGCCAGTCATCATGACTCGGTTTTCGGAAAATCGGCTCCGCGTGCGACGGCTTCCCAAGCTGTGAACTCATTGCTCAATGCCTTGAGTTTAGCTGTCGCGCTTTCGTAGGCATCGTTGCCGAGCAACAGATGATGGGGCGGATCGGGACACTCGACCGCCTTGATGATGGCTTGCGCGGCGCGCACCGGATCGCCCGGCTGCTTGCCCGAGATGGCACGCACCTGCTCGCGCCACAAGCCCGCCGTCTCGGCGTAGTCGGCGATCTGCTTCTTGCTTTCGTTCGCGGAGCGTCCCGCCCAATCGGTGCGAAAGCCGCTCGGCTCGACGAGCATCACCTTGATGCCCAACGGTTCGACTTCCTGCCAGAGGGCTTCGGACAAACCCTCGACCGCAAACTTCGTGGCGTTGTAGTATCCGGCAGCCGGAAATGCGCACAGTCCGGCGATGGAGGAGAAATTCACGATGAATCCCTCGCCCCGCCGCCGCATGCCGGGAAGCGCCGCCTGGATCATCCAGCCCAGGCCGAACACATTGATCTCGAACATGCGGCGCACCTCGTAGTCCTCACCCTCTTCAATGGCCGCGAAGTAGCCGATACCGGCGTTGTTCACGAGCACGTCGATGCCACCGAATTTCTCCTCCGCCGCCTTGATCGCGGCGTCGACCTGTCCCTGCTTGGTCACGTCGAGTTTGAGTACCAACGCCTCACCCAGCGCTTCCATATCTTTCACTTCGGCGGGGCGTCGGGCGGTGACGACCACGCGATATCCGAGTTCCAGCAACTGCTTGGCGAGTTCGCGCCCGAAGCCTGTCGAGCAGCCGGTGATGAACCAGACTGGCTTGTATGCGGGTGCTTTTTCTTTCATGGATGTGCTTTTCATAAGTGTGTCTTTCGTGGTAGATGTTCGTTGAATGGATGTTCACGCCGGTGCGTTGATCGGTGAAACTCGCACCAGCTTTTTGTTCACGAACTCATGGATGCCCAAGCTGGAGAGTTCGCGTCCGTAACCGGAATTTTTGATGCCGCCAAACGGCAGGTCCGCTGCCGTCCAGGTCGGGTGATTGATGAATACCATGCCGGTATCGAGGCGGCTGGCGACACGCTGGCCGCGTGCGGTGTCCTTGGTGAAAACGGAGCCGCCGAGGCCGAAGTCTGAATCGTTGGCCAGGGCGACGGCCTCATCCTCATCCTCCACGCGGAAAAGAAGCGCTACGGGTCCGAAGAACTCCTCGCGGAAGGCCGGATTGCCGGGCTGGATGTTTGTCAGGATCGTCGGTTGCATGTATGAACCGGGACGATCGATGCGCTTGCCGCCGAGTTCCAATGCCGCGCCCTCTGCCACTGCGCGTTCGACCTGTGCGAGCAAGGTCAGCAGGGCGGCTTCGGTGGACATGGGGGCGAGCGTAGTCGCCGGGTTCATCGGGTCGCCGGGCGTGAAGGCTTCAAGCGCGGTTTGAAATTTTTCGAGAAACTCCTCGTAGAGTTTCCCGACGACGATGAAGCGTTTCGCGGCGATGCAGCATTGGCCCATGTTGTTCATCTTGGCCCATACGGCCCATTTGACGGCCTTGTCGAGATCCGCGTCCGCCAACACGATGAAGGCGTCGTTTCCGCCCAATTCCATGGTGGTCTTCTTGACGTTCCGGCCTGCGCGTGCGGCGACTTCCCGTGCGGCGTCGATGCCACCGGTCAACGCCACGCCCCGGATGCGCGGATCGTCGATGACCTCGTTCACCTGGTCGTGTGAGATGAAGAGATTGGTGTATGCCCCCACGGGTGCGCCGGCTTCCTGCCAAAGCCGCTCGAAGGCGAGGGCGCATTGCGGCACGCAACCCGCGTGCTTCACCATCACGACATTGCCCGCCATCAGATTGGGCGCGGCGAAGCGCGCGAGTTGGTAGTAGGGGAAATTCCACGGCTGGACACCGAAGAGGACTCCGAGCGGCGTGCTTTCGATTACGGCCTGCCCCGACATGGGCTCGAGCTTTTCCGGGGCAAGGAAGCGCTCGGCGTTCCTGGCGTAGTATTCGATGATATCCGCGCTGATCTCCACTTCACCGCGCGCTTCCTCGATGCGCTTGCCCATTTCGAGAGTCATCGGGCTGGCGAACTCATCCACGCGTTCACGCAGAATGGCGGCGGCTTTCGAGGCAACCGCCGCACGCCGGGCGAACGGCGTGTTTCGCCAGGTGGCGTAACAGGCTGCGGCGAGTTGAAGTGATTTTTCGAGCTCTGTCTCGGTGAGTTCCTTGAAACTCTTCAGGATTTTTCCGGTGGCGGGATTGATACTTTGGTATGGCATGATTCCGTTTTCGTTGGGATTCATCGTTTGAGGAAAATCACACCAGCTTCACGACCATTTTCCCGCTGTTCCTTCCAGTGAACAGCCCGAGAAACGCTTCCACGGCGTGATCGATACCTTCCACCACGGTTTCCTTGTTGATGAGATTTCCGGCACGGAAGTAGCCGCCCACTTCCTTTTCAAATTCACTCCTACGGCTCAGCCAATCGCCCACGATCATGCCCCTCATCGTGAGCCGCTTGGTGGTCATGTTGAAGAGGTTCGACGGACCCTGTATGGGACTCTCATTGTTGTAGGAGGAAATGCCGCCGCAGGCGATGATCCGGCCATTCACGCGCAGCGCGGTGAGTGCCGCTTCGAGCGACTCGCCGCCGACATTGTCGAAATACACATCAATGCCGTCGGGAGCGGCGTGGTTGAGCTGATCGAGGGTCGGAGCCGTCTTGTAGTTGAAGGCGGCGTCGAATCCGCACTCGTCCAACAGGCTGCGCACCTTCTCTTCGGAGCCGGCGGAGCCGATCACGCGGCAGCCGCGCAGTTTCGCCAGCTGCCCGGCCATATTGCCGACGGCACCGGCGGCGCCGGAAATGAAGATGACATCGCCTGCCTTCACTTCTACGAGTGTAAGGCCCGCCCATGCCGTCATGCCGGTCATGCCAAGGGCGCCAAGGTGAACGGAGAGGGGCTCAACGGTCTTGTCCACCTCATGCAGTTCTTCCGGCGCGGTGACGAAGGCCTCCCGCCAGCCGTAGCGTGACAGAACCACATCGCCGGGTTTGAACCCATCTGCGAGTGATTCAACGACCTCGCCGATGGCGCCTCCTTCGAGCGCCTGACCGATTTCAAAGCAGGGCACATACGATTTCCCCTCTTTCATCCTGCCGCGCATGTAGGGATCGACGGACATGAACAGGTTGCGCACAAGCACCTGCCCGGCGTGGAGCGGCGGAAGCGTGGTTTCGGCCAAGGTGAAATTGGCGGCGGTGGGAATGCCCTTGGGGCGTGAGGCGAGACGGATCTCGCGGCTGGTGGTTGGTTTGGTCATAAAGTTTGTAGGTGAATTTGTTATATTTGCTGAGACCTCGCGCATCACGGGCGTGGGGTGAAACCACCGAAGCGACCCTAGCCGACCACGGATGTATGCCAATGGGGCGAACCCCCACCGCGTGTATCACTCGGGCGAAAAACCCGCCGCATCGAAACTCGCACGCAGCTTCGCTTTGCCGCCGGATTCAATCACGTCTCCGTGACCGACGATCACGCGGTCGAAGTCCCACTTCATGATCATCGCCAGCGAACATAGAAACGCCTCCCTATCCTGCACCCCCGCCCGCACCGGCCGCGGCATTCCCGGATTGTGTTCGCTTCCGACGGCGACGCGCAGGAGCAATTCCGTCAGGTTGGTTTCCTCGCCACCAAAGTTGAAGACCAGTTCGGTTAGAATCAATGTGCGCGTAGGAACGTGGAGTAGCGCCGTATCGCGGGCTTCAGGCGCGCCTTGAATTTCCAAGGCCTGCAACTCACCATCCCACTCGACTGGCGCGGGGATGATGGGGGTGGTCTCAAAACCAACCACTTCCGCGAATCCTTCGGGAGCCAGATATGGGATTCCCGGGAAAGCCGCGCGACCTTCCTTTGCAAAAGTGTCATGCCGCAAAATTCCGTCCAGCAGCCAGCCGGGTTCGCCGAGTGAGCGGATCATCGCCACGTCCTCCGGTGAAAATGGAGCCGTGGAGTGAATGACGGTCTTTCCCGAGGTGAGGCGGATAAGCGTGACGTTGCGGCGCAGATTTGCACCCATGATGTTCAGGGGATAGGGGAACAACCAGAGGTTTTCGGCGAGTTGTAGCGGTGTGTATGTGATCATGGGGCGATGTTGCGGATTACTTTTGACGCGGAGATTCGAAGTCGTCGCCCGGCGGTAGGCGGCCATTGCGCATTTCCGTCACGGCTGCCGTCAGCATCAACGCGGCGTTGCGCGCTTCCGCCATGAAGGCTGTGTCACGATCCAGCGCCTCGTGACTCGTGGCATACGGCTCGTAGTAGCCGATGTAGCGATCAAAGACCGCCGCATGTCCGGCGGGAACGAGATCCATGTCGGTCAGCCAATCATGGAGATTCCTCCGCAAGCTTTCGCTTCCGGCGCTATCGCCATGAACCATCACCGAGAAGATCCGCCCTGCCAGATGTTTGGGATATGCCCAGCCTTTCATCTCGATCGCCTTGGCCTCCGCCGCTTCCTTGCCATGCGTGCTGGTGGGATCGGGATTGCCTCCGTCCGCACAAACCAACCTGTCCATCATCAGCTTCAGCACGCCCGGTGCCTGATACCAATGAACCGGCGTGACGATGATCACACCATGCGCGGCGACCCAGCGCGGATACAGCTCGCTCATCCAATCGTGGATCTGACCCATGTAGTGATTCGGGTAACAAGAGCACGGCCAGTGGCAGAGCGGCATGGCGGTGGAGACGCACGCTTTGCAGGGGTGGATGTTGATTCCATATTCGGAATTGATCCGGCTCAAGTCCAGAAAGTCCACGTCGAAGCCGTCCTGTGATTCGATGCACGCGCGCACCTCCTCCGTGATGCGGAACGTCTTCGCCATTTCTCCGGGGCAGGTTTCATCCGTGCGGGGCGAGGCGGAAATCAGGAGGATGCGTGACCTGCCTCCGTGATCCTCGAAGCGCCGTTGAGCTTCCTGAATGGCCGCGCGCGTCTCCAGCCATTCCAACGGGAGTTCATGTTCGGGATCGGCAAACCCGGTTCCGGCTTTCCGCGTGTGTGTGTTCTTGCGTCCGTCTTCGTAGGCCTCCCACGCGATGGAAGTCAGCCGCTCGACTTCCGGCTTCGCCTCGCCGAACGCGGGATCCGCAAACTGCGCCCGGTAGCGAGACTCGAACTCGGCGCGTGATAACCTCGTCGAGCCTTGGCCGGTGCGGATCTTGGGGGGTTCGGCGCTCATTTGAAAGCCTTCACCAGTGCCTCGAACTGCACGTTTAGGGATTTTTCATGGCGCGTCACCGGCGGAATCGACCGGTCGATGCCGAGCAACTGGTAGACGGCGATCTGTGCCGCCCGCACGGAATACTCCACGGTGAAGGCGACATCATCCGGCATCTCGGCGGACTGGCTGATGAACGCGAAGTTCTTCGAGCGTTCAGGCACCGGCCGCGGGCGGTCGCTTCGGTGGCGTGGCATGAACAATGCAGGTGATGGAGTGCGGGTGCATGCATGATTGTCGGTGATCGGCATGCGTCCGCCGCGCAGCGGGTATCCGAGCATGGCATCACCCGCTCCGTCGAGACTGCCGCCCGGAACGCCGCCATCACGAATCAGGAACGTCGCCGCCATGGATCCGATGCCGCCGCCGATGAGATAATGATGCGATGTTGGATTCACCCGCCGACGCTGTGCCACCGACCGAAATCATCCAATGGGGTGAAACCCGACTCTGGTCGCGGCGTAGCCCCTATGCCTCAGTAGGGATACACCCCATGGGTGCCGGTGTGGGCTGCGCTAATGTGCGGTTGTCATTCAACAACGATCAACCCCACAAAACAATGGAGGCCGCCGATTCAATTCAAAACCCTACTCAACAAAGTCCACCCGCTCAAGAGCTTCGTTTACCAATCCGTCCGATTGATTACTCGGGGCGGTGAGG
>JAYTOE010000021.1:0-17153 GCA_043747935.1 Akkermansiaceae bacterium | reverse complement strand
CCACAAACCGCCGGGGAATCAAAGGCCGAGTAAAACGCGCAGGATGGGACAACAAATACCTCGAGAAGATCCTCACAAAATAAGATGCGTTTGCCCTGGTGAGGTAGTATTCATGTGAATTTTTCTTCGGCTCATAGAGCGAGAAACGGCGACCGAAGATCGCCACTACCTCAGAAATCGCTGTCCGGATGGAGCTCGTGGTATTTGATCGCCTCCACGGCGACGGCGGCGGCGGTGCCGAAAATCGTTTCCACGCTAGCGGTGCGAGGCACCTGCGCGGCGGGGCGTGAGAGGCCGAGGATGATCTGGCCGTAATTCTGCGCGCCGCCGAGATGCTGAAGCAGCTTCATGGAGATGTGGGCGGCGTCGAGGTTAGGGAACACCAGCACGTCGGCGATGTCCCGGTTGCCGGCGTCCGGAAGCTTCGTTTCCGCGGCGCGGGGGTCGATCGCCACATCCGCCTGCAGCTCGCCGTCGAGGCGGATGTCGAGGAACTCCCGGGCGATGCGGTCTTTCGCTAGCGCGGTAGCGGCGGCGACCTTGAGCGCCTCCGGGGTGGTTGATGAGCCTTTCGTGGAGTGGCTCAGCAGCGCCACGACCGGCGTCCGGCCGAGGAAGTGATGGGCGAGTTTCCCCGTCTCGATCGCGATGGTGGCCAGCAGATCCACACTGGGATCCGGGTTCAGTCCGGTGTCTGTCAGGAAAATCACCCGCTCCTCGCCGAGCAGCGGGAAATGGGGAGCCATCAGCGCCGTGACGCCGAAAATTCGCTCGATTCCAGCCTGTGGTTTAATGTTGCGGAGCAGGGCGCGGAAGTAGGTGGCGGGGATCGCTTGGTTGCCGCCCACGATCGCGTCGGCATGGCCGTATTGCACCATCATCGCGCCGAAATAATGCGGGCGGGCGATGGTTTCCCTAGTGTCCATCTGGCCGCTATCTCGGTAACGCGCCATGTTTTCCGCGCGTTTCACGAAGAGAGGCAGGTCGGAGGAGGTCTTCGGATCGATCACGCGCACGAAATTGAGCGGAATCCCTTGTTGCGCGGCGAGGGATCGGATGCGCGCGACATCGCCGAGCAGGATCGGCGCGATGGCCTCCAGCGCGACCAACCGAGCCGCCGCCTCGATCACGCGGATATCCTCGCCCTCGGTGAAAACCACCCGTTTCGGATGGCGCTGGAGCTGTTCGATGAGATGGCGGGTGACCTTGTTGGTGGCCGCAGGAATGTTTTCAGGCATGGGGAAAATCGGTTCGGGCGTGGTGGTGATGCTGGGTCGCGGCGGGAGTGGAATCAACACCCGAGATTTCTACCGCTGATTGAAGCGGGACATTTCACGCTGCGCCTCACGGAGTTCGACCTTTTCCTTGAGATCCTGGCGCTGGTCGGAGTGTGTCTTGCCCTTGCCAACGCCGATCTCGACCTTCACGCGGCGGTTTTTCCAATACATCCGCAGGAGCGGAAGGGAACAGCCCTTGATGGCGGTTTCGGAGGCGAGCTTGAGGATTTCCTTTTTATTGAGCAGCAGGCGGCGGGGGCGCTTGGCGGTGTGGTTGAACCATTCGCTGGCCGTCTGCCAGGGCTGGATGTCGCAGCCGTAGAGGAAAACCTGATGACCTTCCACGCGCGCGAAGGCGTCGGACACATTGATCTTGCCGGCTCGGATCGACTTCACCTCCGTGCCTTTGAGTTCAAGACCCGCCTCGTATTTATCGAGGATGTGGAAGTCCCGACCGGCCTTGCGGTTCGTGGCGATCTCGGCACTCATGGGCGGCGGGCGGGGCTATCCTGCCTGGGGTGGTGCGACGCCGATATCAGATCGACATCGGCTTGTGCACCAGCCGGATCTTGCCCTCGATGATCTCGGTCAGCGCGATGTCCGCCGCACCCATGCTGGGGCGGGTCGGAATCAGTGGCGAGCGCCCGCTATTAAGCTGGCGGACGCGTTGGGAGACCAGGTTGATAAGAACCAGAGGGTCGGTGACAATTTCTGCAGCCTGTTCGACAAGATCGCTTTTCATGGTGGAGCCGGGAAGTTGCGAATTGGGCCGCGCTTGCCCGAACTGGAGGACGTTTTCCGGGACGGGCGGCGGGCTTTCTTCGCTCAAAACAAATTAGGTAATACGTGGCGGGCTGGGTGTGAAACCAGAGATCTGAGGTGTTTGCAAGTCCAATCTCGACACTTTCGGGCATTTTCCTCACTTCGGCATCAGGTCGATCCCGAATTTCCGCAGGAGAACGACGGTGATCCAGAAAAAGCCCGTGGTTAGGACGCAATTCGCGCCCAGGGCCGACCAGAACGACCAACCGTGGCGCAGCATCCACGGCAGAATCAGGAACATCGGCAGGGTGGGCAGCACGAACCAGAAGGTGCCCTCCGAATGTCCCGCGATGTTCTCAGAGGGCTGTTTCTCCCGCCACATCCAGATCATTGCGAGCAGGGAGGTGAGAGGCAGAGCGATGAGGAGTGCGGAAAGCTTGTCGCTGAAGAGCTGGATCTTGTTGACGAAGAGGATGATGACCGCCGTCAGCAGGACTTTTACGATATCGAAGGGCGTGAACGAGAGGAATTCCCCCCAGGATGGCTTGCTCATGGCGGGGATTTTCCGGCGCGGCGGGCGCTCTTCAACATAAAACTCGGGGAAAGTTGACCCTCCCGCGCTTTTGGCTAAAGTCGGCGCATATGACCGCTGCCGAACTAGCCGCCAAAATCCTCGACGCCATGCTCGGGCACCTCGGGCTCGCCGCCGAGATCCAGATTCAGGAAACTGAGGACGGGCCGACCCTCCAGATCTTTTCTTCGGAAAAGGAAACGATCATCGGCGACAACGGCGACCGCCTCGACGATTTCCAATACCTCGTGAACCGCATCCTCAGGCGCCAGATGCCGGACGCGGTGCGGGTGAAGGTGGACTGCGAGCATTTCCGCTCCATGCAGGAAGATCGTCTCCACGAGGAAGTGCGCGAGCTCATCGGGCTGGTGAAAACCAACCGGAAAAACTACCGCATGCGCCCGCTCAACGCCTACTATCGCCGCCTCGCCTACAACGTCATTTCCGAGGACAGCACCGTGGCCGCAAGCTCGCCTCCGGGCGATGACCGCCTCAAGCGCATCACCATTTCCCCGAAATAATTCCGCCCATGAAATCATTCTTCTTCGATTGCGGCACCCGCGATGCCACCGCCTCCCTTGGCATCCTGCTCCTGCGCGTTTGCACCGGCCTGATGATGTTGTTCGGACACGGTATGGGAAAAATCCAGGGCTTCGCGGCTAGCAAGGACACTTTCCCCGTGCCCGATTTCTTTCCGCTGAAATACATGTCCAACCCCATCAGCCTGATGGCCACCATCGGCGCCGAGGTCGGCTGCGCCGCGCTGCTCATACTCGGCCTCGCCACCCGCCCCGCTGCGTTCATCTTCGCATTCACCATGGTCGTTGCCGCGTTCAACATCCATGGCTCCGGCCCGTGGTTCATCGGTCAGGGCGACGGGCCGAAAGAACCCGCACTTCTCTACCTCATCCCCGCCGTCGCCATCCTCCTCACCGGTGCCGGCCAATACTCCCTCGACGCCAACATCCTGAAAGAAGGCCGCCGCAAGAAATGGTGAGCAGAGATTTCCTCTTCCTTAAGGTTTAAAGTTTAAAATTTAAAGTTTTGGAAACACACCGCCTCGTCCTCCCCGGCGACCTGAACCAATACGGTTCCCTCTTCGGCGGTCGGCTACTCGCATGGGTCGATGAGGCCGCATGGATCGCCGCGTCCGCCGAGTTCCCGCACTGCCAGTTCGTCACGGTCGCCATGGACAAGGTCGAGTTCCGCCACGGTGTGGGCGACGGCACGATCCTCCGCATCACCTGCGAAATGACGCGGTTAGGCAAGACCTCGGTGACCTACCAAGTCCGCGTTTCCGATGCGAAGAACGCGCCGGAAATCCCCGTTTTCCAAACCAACGTCACCTTCGTCTCCGTAAACGACTACGGCGAGAAGCGGGCGATTTGATTCCGGCGCACGCCTCACTCAAAGCCTCTTCCTTCTTCATCGCGTGCCAGATATTCCCTGCGATGCTGTTCGGCATCGGCTTCCTCGTAGCGCACGACCTGATCGAACAGATGGTAAAGCAAGGGCTTGGCAGCATGACGTTCGCGATGTTCCCGAGCTAAGTTGAGAATCCGCTGATCGTCAGGAATGCCGTTCGTGTATCCTCTCGCCCGGAAAGCGAGCGACTGCACTAGCCCTCCCTCGACCCTCCGCAGACACTCACGGGAAAATGTTTGGGCTTTCGAGAGCAGGCGATGAATGAGATCCGGTTCGGAATAAACAAACCGGGATGCACTCGCTATGATGATCTTTGACACACGCATCAAATCCTTTTCATTCTCCGCCGCATCGATCCACTCGCCGAGGTAGGCAGTCGCAAGGTTCCCGGAATCGACTACCGCGATCCGGAACCATTGCTTGAGCGGGCGGCTTTCGGGGTTGGCTCTCAGTGCCTCAAATATCGCTCTTGCCTTGGATTCGAAATCGGCGATTCCGCTGATGTCTGGGAAGCTGAGGTTGTTCTCGTAAGTTGGCGGGAAAACGCAGGGCGCTTGGTTACTTTCAAGATCAATCGCCCTTCGCACCCTGTCCTCGAAGAATGCAAACGTGAGAGACGGAAATGTACGACACGCCTCATGGAGGATTCCGCCCATAGGAACAATCACTTCCATAGGTAGCTCGTTCAAACGGTTAAGGATTGCCGGATAAACGGATGATGGCAAATCGGGAATGATACTGTATCGGCGGCTAATATTTCCGCCGAGGCGCGCCAGTTGTTCGGCGTTCATCGCGAACCATGGAAGGTTTTCGAGAAGCAGAGTGCAAAGCGGAGTGGTGAGGTAAGAAAAGTGAACCGAATCGAGAACGATATCAATCAATGCGCCACATGCAGTCCGGCACTCACCCGCCACTCTCGACCGGGATAGAGGATAGGCGGATTCGTCCTTCTGACGATGCAGCCAATCGCACACGGCGCCGAAAAGCTCGGGTCTTCCCAAATCCGCCGCTTCGGCGAGTTTTGCGTCGCAATCATCCAAGCACAGATTCCCATAGAGGTAGGTGAAACGGCTTCCGGTATGGTGGAGGATGTGTTGGCGGAGGGATTCGATATGCTTCGGGTCGATTCTGCGGTAGGCTTGGAAGAGTTCGTAGAAATTCGGCTCCAGTCCGTGCTCTTTCATCGACCCGGCGATTTCTTCGCAGAGTTCAGGGAGTTCGCGCCCGTTGGTATTTTTCTCCAACATTTCTGCCGCCACTTTGTCGCAGAGTTTTTCCCAGAGATTCTGTAATGCGTCGTTTTTCCATGCGGCATTCTCGATGTGATCTTGGGAAAACTCCTCGTAGCTGTTGGAAAGCAGAACGCGCATCAGGTTCAGCTCGTGGGTTTCGGGGATCGCCCCAAGGATCTGGAGGCGGATCTCCGCGATTTCAGGCCAACTGTTCCAGTATGCGACCGGACGCAGTAACCCTTTCCGAATCAGGAACCTGACCATCGCATTTTCGTGATGCCTGGCGATCTCCAGCAACATCTGGAGCGAGGCGAGGCGGCATTGCTCGAATTCCTGAAGCCATTTTTCTTCGGATTTTCCACCGCGTATCGAATGGAATGGAGCGGCGTTGCCATGAAGCAGGTCGATGCAGTTGAGGGCTCCTTTGACCGTGGCCAGCGAGATATGCCGGATAATTCCCATGGCCTCATCCCGTAGTGGAGCGGTCACATCGAGTCGGAAAGCGCGTGTAACAAAGTGAACGGTATTGCCTCGATCATAACTTGCGTCGTATTGACTCGCGAATGCTGGACTGAGAAAATAAGCGGGATCATTCGTCCTTGTCTCAGTCCAATCCCGAAAGGTGGCGGGTTTCCTGACTTCTGCACCAAGCCATTTCAATGCGGAGAGAGGCGATGCAATCGTGAAGTCAGCCTCCGGCCCGAAAACCTGTGCAATGGCACCGGGCTTGTTCTGGCCATTGCTGCCTGTTTCCTTGTCGCGGTGTCTCCACAGCAGTTCTAGTGCCCGTTCCTGATGATCGATGTGGTATTTCGCCAGATCGCTGAGGATGTGGATGGCGTCGGAATGCAGGGACTCCACCTGGCGCGATTCCAATCCCTCATAAAGCCATCTCAAGATTTCGGGATCCGGATTGGGATCAGATTCCAGCGCCAATTCCGCGAATTCCAATGATTCATCGGGCAGATAGATCGCCCATTTTTTCCAAGATGAAATCAGATCGCAGCGCTGCTTGTCATAGGCGGAAGTGAAATTCCTGCGATAGGATTCCCAAAGGCTTTTGATGAGCGGATCAAGGGCGGTATTGACCGATTCGGTTTCCCATCTCGCCATTGCGAGGTTCCGGAATACGGCAGATCCACCATTTGTCATGAGCTCGGATTTCATCAGGCGCGGCAGGAGTCCGGTATCGTCATTTTTGCCCAAAGCCTGTCGGACAAGGTGATCGGAGAAGAGGTCGGGGATGACACGGAAACTCTCGTTGTTGCCACGAATGAGCCCCGCGCGACGGAGACGGCTGATCTCATCGTCCAGTTCGATCGCTTTTATTTCAAGAAGCTTGGCAGCGGCGGGTAGGTCGCTTTCCGAGCATGGAGAAAGAACCGCCAACAGTCTGAGAACCCGCTTTGCTCCTCGGCGGAAGCGCCCTTCCAATGGGAGCAAATACGAATCCTCCAGATACTGGAAAACCTGCGTTTGGAAATCGTCCGAGTGGATGACTTCACGGATGTGAGTCTGGTTTGTTTTCAGCATCTCCCCACCGACGACGGTGATGAGGGGGTTGCCACAACTCAACCGGGCGAGTTGGTGCGCTTGAGGATGATTTTCTCCAAGTATCTCTTCAGCTAGTTTTTCCATGGAATGCACGTCCATGGTCTTCAGTCCTCCGAATGATTCCAGCGGCTCCGCGATCTGCCAGCCATGTATCCTGAGGGTCTGGCGAAGTTTGGGCAGCCCCTCGGGTCTGCACGCCAGAAGGAGCCGCCCGTTTTTCGTATGACGTAGAACGGCCAGCGAAATGTCCTCACGGAAAAAGCCGTCGAGGTGGCACTCGTCCATGCCAACGAGCAGGTTGGCGTGATCGAGCAGCGCGATCTGTTTTGCGGAACTCTCGTCACGCTCCATTTTTTGCACGATGAGGGACTTCCATTTTTTTCCGTCGAGGCGCGAAAGGACTTCGCAAAGGATGCGGGATTTACCGAGTCCGCCGTCTCCCGAAAGGATCACGGCTCGCCTGATTTTCCCGGTCAGAGCCTCCGCGAGTTCGGCGATTTCCTTCTCCCTTCCGATGCACGCGTATCTGTGTGCCAAGGCATCCTTGCGGGAAGCCAAAGCTTCTTTCGGTGTCACCAGTAAATCAGGCCCAAGCGGATAGAGTTGATCAGCGGCGAATTTCCCAAAATGGTCGCAGACTAGATGGTATCCCGTGAACTGTGGCAGGCTGCGGAGCAGGTCACTGAGTTCTTCTCCTCCCCATTTTAGCCATCCTGCATCAGCGAGAGAGTCTATGGCACCGGGCGTGTAGCTGCTGTTGGTGACTAAAACGTAGTATTTCGCTTCAGGATATTTTTCCCGCGCCAGCTTGATCGCCGCGTCTGCCTCTGGCTTGTCCACCCGTGATTGTCCGGCATCCGCGCTGTGGTATTTGCATTGGAAAACGATGCGAGTTTCACCGGAGAGGGTGCCGATGAGGTCGATTCCGCGCTGCTCATCACCCTGCTTGCCGTATCGGTGAACCAGATCGTGCTTCTGGAGTTCGATCTTCCTCTTCCCTTCCGAAATCGGTATCGTCGGCTTGGAATTCAACATGGCGCGTACAAATTCCTCGAATTTATCGAACGAAAGCGCGGTAGATGTAAGATCCAGATTCAATTTAAGTGAGAAAATTAGTGTTGACGATACTATTTAGCTCATAAATAGTCATTTCTGATGGATCTAATCTACAGATCGGCGTTGATATCGCAAGTCAAAGAATCTCTCACCCACAATCCCATCGTGGTGCTGCAGGGACCGCGGCAGTGCGGGAAGACGACGCTAGCGCGGGAATTCGGAGTGCCTGAGAGCCACTACTTCGATCTGGATGATCCGCTCGACCAGATCCGTCTGGAGGAAAACGCGAGAACCACGCTTGCGTCGCTTTCCGGGTTGATCGTGATCGACGAGGTGCAGCGGAAACCGGAACTTTTCCCCCTGTTGCGGGTCATGGCGGATCGCACCGAACGTCCGGCACGTTTTCTGTTGCTGGGTTCATCGTCGATCCTGCTGCTGGCGCAGGTTTCGGAGTCACTGGCCGGTAGGGCGGATTTGATCAATATGGGAGGGCTCAGCCTTGATGAAGTGGGAGGCGAACACTGGAAGGAGATCTGGATGAAAGGAGGATTTCCCAGGGCGTTTCAGCAAAGAACCGATCTATCGCTCAAATGGCGGCTGAACTACCTGCAGCAGTTCGTGAATCGGGATCTCCGGGAAATCGCGGATACCAAAATGACACAGGTTCAAGTGAGGCGTCTGTTGGATTTCCTCGCGGCCACATCGGGTTGTGCGTGGAATCATTCCAAGGCAGGTCTCTCGATCGGGGTGAACTACAAGACGATCCAGAGGCATCTGGACATTTTCAAAGCGGCGTTCCTGATCCGGGAGCTTCCCGTTTACGACAACAATACACGGAAACGACTCCGAAAAGCGCCTACGATCTATGTGCGGGATTCCGGATTAGTGCATGCCCTGCTGCAGATTTACGACCACGATCAGCTTCTGGCGCATCCTGCGCTAGGTGCGTCGTGGGAAGGTTTCGCGCTTGAGCAGGTTGTCAGGTCGCTCGGGCTTGCCGAAGACCAATTGTTCACGTGGAGCGTTCAGAGCGGCGCGGAGATCGATCTGGTCTTCATTTCCAAAGGAAAACTGTTTGGTGTGGAGTTCAAAAATTCCGAAGCTCCACGAACCACGAGATCCTTTACCATGGCATTTGAAGAGCTGGGTTTGGCAGCGGCAGCGATTGTTCACCCGGGGCCGAAAAGCTACGAGCTGGCGGATAGGCGTTGGGCTGTATCGATCCAAAATCTGGAAATGCTTAAGGATCTGATTTTCAAATAAAGTCCACTAACCGCAAATCCGAGCCGGGAAAATGCCTCGGCACCCTGTTTCCCGCTTTGTCCGGGCGGTTCGCCTCCGCTAGGCTCGCCCGCAGATGCTCCACACCATCGATATTGTCCTGCCGCTGGAGGTTTCCGAAGATTTGGAAGCCCGGCGTAATACGGCGGCGCGGACGCTGGGTGTTCCGCCGGATCGGGTGCGGGGTTTGCGCATGCGGAAGCATTCCATCGACGCGCGGCAGCGGCAGGTGAAGGTGCAGCTTCGGCTTGAGGTGGCGGTGGATGAGGATCTGCCCGAGGAGGCCGCACCCGTGTGGTCGGCTCCGGCACTTGCAAATGATGCGAAGCAGGTGCTGATCGTAGGTGCGGGGCCGGCGGGCTTGTTCGCGGCTCTGCGCTGCCTGGAGTTGGGCGCGAAACCGATTGTGTTGGAGCGCGGGAAAGACGCCTCCGCGCGGCGCTTCGATCTCGCGCCCATCCTCCGCGAGGGACGCGTGATCGAGGACTCGAACTACTGCTTCGGCGAGGGCGGTGCGGGCACGTTCTCCGACGGGAAGCTTTACACCCGCGCCACAAAACGCGGGCCTGTGGCGGAGGTTTACCGCGTGCTCTGCGCCCACGGCGCGCCGGAGAAAATTCTAACAGACGCCCATCCGCACATCGGATCGAACCTTTTGCCGAATGTCGTCAAGGCGATGCGGGCATCGATCCTCGCCCACGGCGGCGAAGTCCATTTCCACTCCAAGGTGAACGACCTGCTCCTTTCCGGAGGGAAAATCCGCGGGGTCACGACCACGGACGGCAGAGAGTTTCTCGCCGACTCCACGATCCTCGCGACCGGCCACTCGGCGCGGGATATCTACGCCCTGCTCGCCGCGAAAGGTGTGCTGATGGAGCACAAGCCTTTCGCGATCGGTTTCCGCATCGAGCACACCCAGCCGTTCATCGACAACTGCCAATACCACATCCCGGAAAGCCAGCCGCGCCCCGACCTGCTGCCCGCCGCACGCTACCGGCTCGCGACAAAGATCGATGACCGCGGCGTGCACTCCTTCTGCATGTGCCCCGGCGGCTGGATCGTCCCGGCGGCGACGGCCGATGAACAGGTGGTCGTGAACGGCATGTCGTTGTCGCGCCGCGATTCGCCTTTCGCGAACTCGGGGCTGGTGACGACCATCGAGCCGGAGGACATCGCGCGCCTGATCCCGGAGCACGGGATCATGGCTGGCATCGTGTTTCAGGAAAATCTCGAGCGCAGCGCGAAAGCCGCCGGGGGCAACGCGGTGCTGGGCCAGGTCGCGCCCGCGCAGCGTGCGGCGGACTATCTTTCCGGCAGAATCTCCGCCAATCTACCAGAAACATCGTACTTCCCGGGAACGAAGTCCACCCCCTTGCACGAGCTGCTGCCCAAGCCCGTGACCTCGCGCATCCGCGCAGGCCTGCGCCTCTTCGACCGTCAGATCCGCGGCTACGCTTCGCGCGAGGCCTTACTGCTGGGCTTCGAGACACGCACCTCCTCACCCCTCCGCATCCCGCGCGATGCATTGAATTTGCAGCACCCGGAAATCGCCGGGCTTTTCCCCTGCGGCGAGGGCGCTGGCTACGCGGGCGGCATCGTCTCCGCCGCGCTGGATGGGTTGAAATGTGCGGAGGCGGCTTCGCGGGCTTGACAAATCCGAGAAACATCACAAATTTGTGATGTTATGAAAACCGCGACTGTGAGAGATTTGCGCTACGATTTCCCGAAAATCGAGGCGTGGCTGGAAGGCGGTGAGGAAATCATCATCACCAAACATTCCAAGCCCATCGCCCGCATCCAGTCGGAGCGGGCGGTGGAGAAGCCTGTGCTGAAGCATCCTGATTATGAAGCCCGCCTTAAAAAAACGTGGGGCGATCGCTTCTTCACGCAGAAGGAAGTCGATGAGATGCGGGCATTCGAAACGGGCGAACCATGATCCATTACCCGGATACCAGCTTTCTTTGCTCTGTTTACCGGAAGCAGGAGCATACCCCCCTGGCGCTGGCGTTGAAGCGCAATCTCGGGGAGGAACTCCACTACACCTCGCTCCTTGAGTTCGAGTTCCTGCAAGCCATCGAGCTGCAGGTGTGGCTGCACTCGAACGACAGGACCCGAGGCTACTCCCGCCACGAGGCCGACCGCATGATCCGCGACTGGGAAACGGACACCGCGTCCGGCATCAACCGCCTCGTCGCCTTCGATATGGACGCCGTCCTGCGGCTCTCGAAATCCTACTCGCTCAAACTCACCGCATCCGGTGGCCACCGCACGATGGACATGTTTCATGTCGCCACTGCCATCCATCTCGGCGCGAAAAAATTCCTGACCTTCGACGACAGGCAACGCCGCCTTGCGGATTTCGCCGGGCTGGAGGTGGTGGGGTGAAACCCGTATGCCTGCGGCAATGCGATCCCGGATACTACTTGCCGTTCTCAATTCCCCTGCGCGCCCAAGCTGAAAGGCTCAAATCATTTCCAGCTTTAGATTGGCGCAACATGCTCATGTTCAATGAAATAGCGATAATCCACCAAGCTAAGTCACAAGCTAAAACTTTATTATTTCAATTTGACGACTTGTGGATTGGCCCGTGGGCTTTGGATGCATTCGGTCGAATGCGACTTCTCAGATATCCCCTCCCACCCCTTTGAACTTTTCGACAAAAGCGGCGATCTTCTGGAAAACACTTTGTTTCATCGTTAGATACTTGGGATTCAGTGGACTCATCTTCGGGAGAATGCCGTTCAATTCGGTGCCGTTGTCGCTGGCGTATTCACGCTTGAGCGAAGTTAGGATATAACGTTTGGCGGCTTCTTCGTTTAGGCTTTCGGCTTGGATTAGCGTTTCGGCTTCCCGCTTTTGTTCCGCTTGGGCGTAGGCGAAGAAAGCTTCGATGACACTCGTCTTGTCGTTGAACTGATCCAGATCGGCTTGATTGATGAAATCTACCACGAGACTTTCCTTGGCGCGGTTGCCCAGGCTGGCGCGGATCACCCGGCGCACGTCTTCGATCAAGGCTCCCTTGTCCTTCACCTTCTGGTTTTTCTCGAAGATCAGTTCTAGGATGAAATCCAAATTAATCTCCTGCGATTTGAGTAGGTCGATCTCAAACACGACATCGTCCCAATCCACCGTAGATTCCTGCTTTTCCTCGGCACTCTTTTCTTTGCGTAGCCAATCGCGAATATCGTTATAGGTGGAGCGGTAATCCTGAACTTTACGCTCAGGCAAAACATCCGTCGCTTTGAGCTTATCGAGATCCTCATCGCTCAAATAGCGCTGCGCCTTGAACGCTTCGACGGCCTCCGGATCATTAGAATCAAGTTTCTGCAGGGCTTTCAGGCTCACAAATTCATCGAAGTTCTGGAGCGCGTTTTCAATCTTCAGGTATTCTCCGAAGAGTTTGGTGAAGGCCTTTTTATCGGCTTCTTTCTCGATGTTTGTCGGATCGGGGGGCCGCGCAATTGGCCGTTGGATGACTGCGGCTTATGCGTGCTTCCCCCCACTTCATCGTGGAGGGAGAAAGACAGCATTTGGCGCGGCACGCTCACGTGGACAAGCTACCCCATTTCCGACAAAGGTTAAGCGGAAACTCCAACCCCTTCCTCACATCCTGAAATCCTCGCCGAGGTAGTATTTTCTGGCGATGGGGTCGTTGACGAGCTCGTCGGACGCTCCTTCGAGGATGACCTTGCCGTCGTGGATGAGAAAGGCGCGGTCTGTGATGGTGAGGGTTTCGCGGACGGAGTGGTCGGTGATGAGGATGGCGAGGCCGTCCTTTTCGCGGAGCTCGCGGACGATGCGTTGGATGTCCTCGACGGCGATGGGGTCGATGCCGGCGAAGGGTTCGTCGAGCATAAGGACTTTCGGATCGGAGCAGAGGGATCGGGCGATGGCGAGGCGGCGCTTTTCTCCGCCGGAAAGGGTGATGGCGAGGGAATTGGCAAGTTTCGTGATGCCGAAGCGCACGAGCAGTTCGTGGGCACGGGCTTTCTGGTCGGCGCGGGAGAGGCCGGGGCGGGTCTCGAGGATGGCGAGGAGGTTATCGAAGACGGAGAGCTTGCGGAACACGGACTCCTCCTGCGGCAGGTAGCCGAGGCCGAGGCGGGCGCGGCGGTGCATGGGCAGCTTGGAAATGTTTTGGCCGTTGAGGTGGATCGTGCCTTCCTCTGCGGGGATCAGGCCGGCGATCATGTAGAAGGAAGTCGTTTTCCCTGCGCCGTTGGGGCCGAGCAGTCCGACGATTTCCTTCGGCTGGACAGTGATGCAGACGCCATCGACCACGGCGCGCCCGCCGTAGGTTTTGCGCAAACCCTGCGCTGACAGGACGGCGGTTTCGGAATTCTTGCAGGTGGAGCCGGGATCGTGCACTTGGTCGGAAACTTTAAACTTTAAATTTTAAACCCTAAGGGAGAAGTCAGTTGTCCTTGAGGTTGAGGTTGCCGCCCATTTCCCAGTTGCCTTCGGTGGAGAAGGAGCCGTTGTTGAGGAGGCGGAGGGTGAGGTTCGGTTCCTTGGCGCGTGCGAAGTAGGTGCCCTGTTTCACCCATGGATACCCGCCGTGGATGATGATCTCTCCGGTGGGAATGTTGTAGGTCAGGATCCGCCCGCTGGCCTGCACCGCGTCCTTGCCGCCGACGCTTTTCTGGTCGATCAACACCGCGCCTTCCGCGACGATTTTCTGCACATCGCCGAAGTTGCCCATGCCCGCTGGTTCCTTGGCTTTGCCCTTGGCCTCCGGTTTCTCCGGCTTTTTCTCGAAGAACACCTTGAGCTGCGACGCGCCGCTGAGGTTGAAGCGCGGGTCGGTGACCTTGACGTTCTTCAGGTAAACGAGGACGCCTTCGTCCGCATCGAAATACATACCGCCTTCGCTGGTGATGACCGTGTCGTCGGGACCGGGGTTCACGTCGAGGGGCTTTGCCTCCGCAGCGGGTTCCTCCGCCGCGACGGTCTTGATTTCGCTGGTGTTGATGAACTCAAGCGCTGCGTCGGATGCCTTTTTCCCCTCCTCCACCGATTCGTTGAAACTCGCCTCGGTGGCGGTAGAGCGCTTGTCCGCTTCGGGTTTCGCGGAGGCGGCGGCGGCCTTGATGGCGGTGAGCTCATCTTCGGAAACGAAAGCGGGCGGCAAGGCGACGAGAGGCGAGGGCGCGAGGCAGAGGGCGACGAGTGCGGCGGCGGAAAAGGGGCTGCTGTTCATGGAGGTGGCGGTGGGAGGGGCAGAGATCCGGGTGGTCGCGGGGCCGAGCAGGAAACCCTTGCCTTCGCGCAAGGAATACACAAGGCCGCCGCCCCGGGCAATCAGCCTGTCGGTGTTGATCTCCACGGGTTCGTTCGCAAAAAGCCGGGATTTCGCCTGATCGAACAACGCGTTCTTCATTTCTACTTTCCCGCGCAGGCTGCGGTCGCGGTTGAAAAAGCGTATCAAGACGTTCTCGCCCTGCACGCGCTCGGAGTTGATCAGGGTCATGGTCTCCGCCTTCATGTCACCGACGAGGTTGCGCTCCTTGTCATAGCGCGGCAGCAGCACGCCCTTGAGCACGCTGCCATCTGGCAGAAGGGATACCGGGTTTTTCTTCATGTCCGGCGAGGCTCCCTGAGCGTAGAGCGCGGGGACGGCGAGCAGGAACATGGAAAGGAAACGAATCAATGTTTCGGAAGGTTGGTGCAGGTATCGGGGGAAACCCTAACCGCTGGGCTTCGTCATACAATCGCAATGTCTGTGGAGCGGGAAAACCTTGCCCGCAGCGGGAGGGGTGGCAAATAAGCGGTGTTGATTCGCCCGCCCGGCGCGGTGATGCTCTCGCGCATGAAACCTAAGGTTGGCGAGATGGCTCCGGATTTCACCGTGGCGGTGGTGGATGGGGATACGGAGACGGAACTCACGCTCTCGGAGCTGCGCGGGGAGACGGTGGTGCTGGTGTTTTATCCGAAGGACAGCACGCCGGGTTGCACGATCCAGGCCTGCTCGCTGCGCGACCATTGGGCGGAACTCAAGGGCAAGGCGCGCGTATTCGGGGTCAGCGCGGACAGCGCGGCGAGCCACAAGAAATTCATTTCCAAAAGGCAACTGCCCTACCCGCTGATCGCGGATCCGGACAAGGCGGTTTGCGAAGCCTTCGGCGTATGGGTGAAGAAATCGATGTTGGGGAAATCATTCATGGGCGTGGAGCGCAGCACGTTCGTGATCGGCCCGGACGGACGCATCAAGGCGGTGCTCGAGAAGGTCTCGCCGCTGAGTCACACGGATAAGCTTCTGGAAATCCTCGGATGAGCGAAAAAGGGCAGGCAAGGGAACATCCTCACATCGGGCTGGCGGTTCTTTCCGCCGGTGCGATGGCGCTGGCCTTGGCGGCGGGGCTTCAGTTTCTGGGATTGATGGGGAAAATGGACGGCTTTTTGGAAAGCCTGCTCGCCCCGAAAGGCATGCCGTCGCCGTCGAATTCCCTTAGCTCTTTCGCGCTGTGGGGCGGCTCCGCGTTGCTCGCCTTTCTGCTGCCTGCTGTGATCCTGAATGTCCCCGGCCTGTGGCGCAGGCTGGTGGTCTGGAGCCTCACTTTCGCGCTCACCCTCGCATGGGGGCCGGTGCTATTGCTGGCCGCGCACCGGCCTGAGATCGGGGTGGCGCTGGTCGCCGTCCTGTGGTCGGGTTTCTGCGCCATCTTCTACTCCACGAACCACATCCTGCCCGTGGACAACCCCCCAACGAAAGACCATGGCACGAGCTGATTTCCCTGTCCCTGTCCGCGCGCTCATCGACGAGCTGAAACGCCTCCCCGGCATCGGCCCGCGCAGTGCGGAGCGCATGGCCGTCTGGCTTCTGCAGAACAAAAAGGCGGAGCCGAAAGTCCTCGCCAACGCGCTGGTGAAAGCGGAGGAGGAGATCATCGCCTGCCCGACGTGCGGATTTTTTGCCACCCGCGAAATCTGCGGCATCTGCGACGACCCGAAGCGCGACGACTCGATCCTGTGCGTCGTCGAACAGGCGACCGATGTGATCCCATTGGAGCGATCGGGCGCGTTCAAGGGCCGCTACCATTGCCTCGGCGGGAAACTCTCGCCGCTCGACCGCGTTTCCCCCGAAGACCTCAACATCCCCTCGCTGATGCGGCGGGTGGAAAACGACAGCGGACTGGAAATCATCCTCGCACTCGGCGCGGACGTGGAGGGCGAAGCGACCTCGAATTACCTGGCCGAAATGCTGCGCGGAAAGTCCGTGAAGCTCACCCGCATCGCGCAAGGCCTCCCCGCCGGCGGCGGCCTCGAGCACGCCGACGAGCTCACGCTGATACGGGCGCTGCAGGGACGTCGGGATTTCTGAGTGCCTGCATTGGCGGAGGCACCGGAGGTGCAAATTCTTGGGGAGCATACGCGCCCTCGCGTGTCGTTTTTGACGCCCTCGTCGAAAACCGCGTGGAATGGTATTAACCGCCCGTCTTCGGCGAGGGCGCCGAAGACAACACGCGGGGCGCGTGTGCTCCCCGTGGATATTTCGCAACCTCGAACGCCTCATTCGAAGCGGCGATGGATGACGTGCCGGAGGTCTATTTCAGAGCGCCGCTTCATCTTCGCCGCCTTGAGCATGCCGCAGCCGGCGGCGACATCGATGCCGCGGCGCTGGCGGAAGGTGCAGGGGACGCCCGCCTTGCGCAGGGCTTCCTGGAAAGCGCGGCCGGATGAACTACTATGTCCGTCGTAGCCAGCGGTGGGGTTCAGCGGGATCAGGTTCACGTGGCTATCGATGCCCTCCAGCAGCGCGGCGAGGCGGCGCGCGGTGTCTTCGGAATCGTTTTTCCCGGCGATGAGTGTCCACTCGAAAAAGATGCGTTTTCCCGTGTCGCGGGAGTAGCTGCGGCAGGCGGCGATGAGGGTTTCGAGATCCCATTTTTTGCTGGCGGGGACGAGGGCGGAGCGCTCCGCCTCGGTGGAGCCGTGGAGGCTGACGGCGAGGCGGTAGGGGCGTTTTTCCTCCGCCATGCGCAGGATGTTCGGCAC
>JAYTOE010000020.1:0-3738 GCA_043747935.1 Akkermansiaceae bacterium | reverse complement strand
CCACAAACCGCCGGGGAATCAAAGGCCGAGTAAAACGCGCAGGATGGGACAACAAATACCTCGAGAAGATCCTCACAAAATAAGATGCGTTTGCCCTGTTTGCCCACGCCTTTTCTCTTCCCCGCCGGGAATAATCCGCTAGTTATAAGGTTTCCATTTACCCGAATACCCCATGACCCCAGCCCAAGCCACCCCGCCCGAGGCGCTCCGCAACGCTGTCATCCGCCTCGCAGGATATTCACAGGACGGCATCCAATCGATCGGCGGATTCCTCGCCCAGCTCGCGGGTTCCACCGCGCAGGAGGTGATGACCTACATGACCATCCCGTCCACGATTTCCGGCGGCCCATCCATTTTCCAGGTGCATCTCGGATCGGGGAAAGTCCTGCATCCCGGCGATGAGGCGGATACCCTCGTGGCCTTCTACCAGGATTCCTATGACAACCACCTCAAGGCGCTGCGCGACGGCGGGATCTGTTTCTACGACAGCGACCAGGTGAAGGAGCTGAAACAGGAGCGCGACATCATCCACATCGGCGTGCCCTTCACCTCCGCCTCGATCGAGGCGATCGGCGGCTCGGCGAAGGACCGCGGCAAGAACCTCTTCGTGCTCGGGATGCTGTGCGCGGTTTACAAGCTGGATCGGGATAAGCTCGCCGACATCATCGGCCGCAAGTTCAGGGGAAAAAACGAGGACATCCTGCGCAACGCCCTACTCGCCTTCGATGCGGGTTACGCGTGGCCTGTCCACGACATCAACCACATGCCCTTCGCCCCCGGCGAGAACGAGGACGCGAACCGCCTTTCCACCGATGGCAACACCATGCTCGCGCTCGGCCTGATCGCGGGCGGCTGCCGCTTCGGCGCGGGTTATCCGATCACCCCTTGGTCGAGCATCATGGAACTGCTGCGCTCCGAGCTTCCGAAATACGGCGGCATGTTCATCCAGACGGAAGACGAGCTCGCCGCCGTGGCGCTCGCCATCGGCGCGGCCTACTCCGGCCACCTCGCGATCACCGGCTCCTCCGGCCCGGGGCTTTCGCTAAAATCCGAGGCCATCGGCTACGCCTGCATGGCGGAGATCCCGCTCATCGTGGTGAACATCCAGCGCGGCGGCCCGTCCACGGGGCTGCCCACCTCCGTCGAGCAATCCGATCTCATGCAGGCGATCTACGGCTCCCACGGCGACGCCCCGCGCGTCGTCCTCGCGCCGCGCGATGTCGGCGATTGCTTCCACACCGCCGTCGAGGCCTGCCGCATCGCCCGCGAGTATTCCACGCCCGTCATCATCCTTTCCGACCAAGCCATCGCCTCCCGCATCGAGGCCTTTCCCGAACCTGATTTGGAAAAATATTGGGACGAGCCGACCCTCGACCTCAGCCTGCGCGGCATGGATTTCAAACCGTATCCGCTCGACAGGATCACGCGCCATGCGCCTCCCGGCTCGCCCACGGCGGAGGGAAAATATCCGGTCGTCACCGGCCTGGAGCACGACGAGTGGGGGCACCCTTCCTCGAACCCGATCAACCACGAGAAGATGTCCGCAAAGCGCCGCGAGAAGCTCATCAAGCTCGCGAACTCGCTGCCCGCGCCGGACTTTTTCGGGGACGAGCAGGGCGATCTCCTTCTCGTCGGATGGGGCTCCACCTACGGCCCGATCAAGGAGGCGACCGACCAGCTCCGCGGCATGGGGCACAAGGTCGGCTCGCTGCACCTGCGCCACATCCATCCGCTCAGCAACGGGCTGGGCGACATCTTCCACCGCTTCAGCCACATCCTTGTCCCGGAGATGAACGACCCCGGCATCTACGGCCACGGCCAGCTCGCGACCATACTGCGCTCGGTCACCTGCAACCCGAACATCCGCTCCCTGAACAAGATCCAAGGCATCACCTTCCGCGTCCGCGAGATCGTGGATGGCGCTCTGAAAACCCTTTCCCTCTGAAACCCGAAAACGCAATCCCATGTCCATCACACCATCCACCGTGCCGATCACGAAAAAGCAGCTCCGCGCCGACCACCCGACCTGGTGCCCGGCGTGCGGGGACTTCGCCGTGCTCGCCTGCTTTTTCAACGTCATCGAGAAACTCCAGATTCCGCATGAGAAAATCGTCTGCGTCGCGGGCATCGGCTGCTCGTCGCGTTTCCCGTATTTCGTGAACACCCACGGCATCCACTTCATCCACGGCCGTGCCCTGCCGCTGGCCACCGGGATCTCCCTTTCCCGTCCGGATCTCCACGTCTTCGTCTTCGGCGGCGACGGCGACGGATACTCCATCGGCGGCAACCACCTCACCCACGCCGCGCGGAAAAACGTGAACCTCTCCTACGTGATCATGGACAACTACGTCTACGGCCTCACGAAAAACCAGACCTCACCCACCACACCCATCGGCAGGAAATCCAAGACCGATCCGCGCGGCGCGATCGATCGCCCGATCAATCCCATGACACAGCTCGTCGCCACCGGCGCGACCTTCGTGGCCCGCACCCACGCCGCGCAGGTGAAGCACATGAACGAGATGTTCGAGCGCGCGATCCTGCACCCCGGCTTCGCCGTCGTGGAGACGCTCTCCGAATGCACGATGTTCTATCCCGGCGCTTTCGACGACGGCAACCCGCGCAAGGGCGGTGCTTTCGACCTCGTCGATGAGACCACCCAGGATCTCACCTCCACCGCCGCCGCGCTCGCCCTCGCCGAGGACAACTCGCCCGGCAAGTTCGGCGTCTATTACGAGGTGAAACGCCCCACGAAGAACGAGCTGGAATGGGAATGGGTCAACGACGCACAATCCAAAAATCCGGATCTCTCCGGCAAGGATCTCCTGAAGAAACGCTTCGCAGCGATGCGCTGAGGCATGGAGAAACCGCAAACCAACTACATGAGAACCTTACTGATTTTACTCATCTGTGCTGCCGCTCATGCCGGTGAGAAGGTCAAGCTCTGGCCAGCGGAAGCCTTCACGCGCGTGGAAGCCTATTGCTACGATTACTCCCGGGATAGTCGCGGCACTTCGATCACATTCCCGGACGGCACCCTGAACCGCGGGGTGATCGTTTCGAAGACGTTGAAGCTCGACGATGCCCAGATCCTTAAACTGAGAAAACTGCTGACGGAGGATTCGAAAGAGGAATTTGGTGAATCTGACTGCTACGATCCCCATCATGCCTTCGTGTTTTATGATGAGGATGGGAAAGTGACGGCGTCTTTTGACATCTGTTTTCTATGCGCAGGCTACCACGCAAGGCCGGAGGGTGTCGCGCGAAACGCCGATCTCGATGCCTTGGAGGACTTCTGCAGCGAGCTGGGACTCCCGATATTTAAGGAGTCCGCCGAATACACGAAGCTCTTCATCAAGGAGCAAGGCGACCGGAAAGCCCCCGATCAGGTGCAAGAGGGCTTATCGGATGATCCATTCCAAACGAAGGATTAGCTGTTTCAGATAGCGGATCTCATCTTTTCCCCAACGGGGACAACGGTGATAGCGAAGGGTGCCTATTCGGCACCCTGGTATATCGCCGCAACCTTCCCCGCGCCCCCTTGGGCATGCGCGTCAAGTTAAGCGAGTGATTCCCAGATTTCATTGAAGTTCCGGCGTTTTTTCCGTTTGTCGTAACAGCAGTATTTGACCAGTGCCTTTTCGAGCTTGTCTGATGCGGTGGTGCTGGCGCCTGCGGAGTTGATGACTCGCTGCAGATTCAACGGGCTTGCCGCGAGGTATGTCATGAATTTCAGCA
>JAYTOE010000019.1:0-4859 GCA_043747935.1 Akkermansiaceae bacterium | reverse complement strand
GCCGAGCACCGGGATTTTCACCTCAACCGGAGCGGGGAGATCCTTGATGGCGAATTTCACGATGCCATCGGTGGCCTCGGCGGTCTCGATGATGTTCCCAAGCTGGATGCGGGGGTCGATGTCCTTGAGGGGCTGGCCGTTGATCGACTCGATGATCTGGCCTTTCTTGAACGCGCCGGTCGCCGCAGCGGGGGAACCCGGCTCGATGGTGCCGACCTGCATCGTGAAATTCGGTTGGTGCAACTCGAGGGACAGGCCGACCGGGCCGAAGCGCGCGATGGTTTCCATCGACTTATTCGGATCGGGTGCGGTGGAAAAGAGCGGGGCTTCCTTATAGAACGTCGCATTCTGACCCTGCGCGGAGATGCCGAGCAGGAGCAGGGAGGACAGGATAGGCAGGGTGTTTCTCATGGTGTTAGAGCGAGGCGGGTTTTCGAAGCGGTTCCCCGAACTGGAAGTTCGAACAAAGGTTAAGTGACGCTACGTGGAATTACGGATCAACCTGCGGCATACAGCGTCTGATCTCGCTGTGCCGGGCTCCGGCGGGCCCAGCAATGCTTAGCCATTACTTGAGGGCGGGAGAGGGCGTGTCGAAGAAATTCGCACTTGGCAAGTATCCCCGCAAACGAGACGGTTTTCCGCAATGACGACGTGGCAGAGACCTTCGGCGGTGTCCTTGTTGGCGGCGCATTTGCGCGGCGAGTTGGAGCGTGGGCGATGGCAGGGGAAGATGCCGGGGGTGATCCGGTTGGCGCAGGAGCTGGGGGCGGCGCGCAAGACGGTGGAGGCGGCGTTGTGCGAGATGGAGAAGGAAGGTTTATTGGTGGCGCAGGGGCACGGACGGGGGCGGGTGATCGCGTTGACGGACGCCCAAGTCAAGCGTCCGCTGCGGATCGCGATTTTGGATCTCGAGCCGGCGTCGGTGTCGCTAACCGAGGGCTATATGGTTGAACTACTGCGCCGGCTGGGAGAGGCGGGTCACCATGTTTTTTTTACCAACGAGTGCCTGGAGGGTCTGCGCATGGATGTGAAGCGGGTGGCGAAGGTGGTGCACCGGACTGAGGCGGATGCGTGGGTGGTGGGAGCCGGGTCGAAAGAGGTGCTTGAGTGGTTTGCGGCGCAGCCGTTGCCAGCGTTTGCGTTGTTCGGAAGGCGGCGCGGGTTGCCCATCGCCGGGGTGGGGCCTGACATGGTCGCGGCGATGACGACAGCCACGCGGCGTCTGATTGAGTTCGGTCATCGCCGGATCATATTGTTGTCGCGGCGGCTGGGGCGACTACCGCAGCCGGGAATGAGCCAACGGGCGTTCCTGCAGGAACTGGCGGCCCATGGCATTCAGACAGGATCGTTCAACCTGCCGGATTGGGAAGAAACGACCGCCGGATTTCACGCATGCCTCAAGGAGTTGTTCCGGGTCACGCCGCCCACCGCCATCATGGTTGAGGAGGTGCCGCATCTGTTCGCAACCTTGCAGTTTCTCGCCGTGCGGGGGCTGCAGGTGCCGGGGGACGTTTCGTTGTTTTGCTGCGATTACCACCCGGTCTTCGAGTGGTCGCAGCCGCTGATCTCCCATATCCGCTGGGACTCCCTCAAGGTGGTGCCCCCTATCCTGCGCTGGGCCAACAACGTGGCTCTGGACAAGGACGACCTTCGCCAGAAAATCACTCCCGCGGAGTTCGTGGAGGGCGGGACCATCGGGCCGGTGCCGAGACGGTGAATCGGATTCGTCACGGAGTGGCGAGATCGGTGATCTGATCCAGTCTCAGGGCATCCTCAAAAATGTGGATTTCATCGAGCGAGCCGCGGAAGCAGAAGGGAGCCTTGCCCGGCTGGTAGGCGAGCCAGCGACCGAGCGTCACAGCGATCGCCTGGGGCGATTCGGTATCGGTGCGGATGAACTGGCTGCGGCGGCCGCTGAGGTTTTCGAGGCGGCCGTCTGAAAGTGGGCGAAACGGAACGCCCACGCCTTGAAATTGGTGCCGGGCTCGAACTGCTCGCGTTTTTTCCAAAGCACCATGTTGGTTTCCTGCAGAATACGATGTCCGGATCCCGGGGCCAGATCGGTTCATTGCCCCTCCGGCACATGGCATCAATCAGGAAGAAAAACACATTGGGCAGTTTTACCTACGCCGCAGGACAAGCCCCCGTGACGATGCATGCGCCAACCGCCATCACGGCGGAAAGTGTCGGCAAGATGCCCGCCTCTCTGGGGATTCGAGTTCCCACGATGCATTGTTACGAGTTCCTCCACCTTGGCCTGCTGCTTGGGATAGCGAGGCATGCGGGGTTTCAGTCGTTCGCTTATGGATTGGCCTATTTCATTTTCACACTGTGTTTGGAAATGAAATCGACGAGTTCCTGGCATTGGAAAAACGCGGGGCTGACCTCGTGGCCACGACCGGGAATCACTTTCACCTCGCAGGTGCCGCCGAGCGCTTCGTAACGTTCTTGGAGAAGCTTGGTGTTTTCATCGTATGGGACGGTTCCATCCTTGTCGCCATGTACGGAGAACAGAGGCACCTTGTTATTAGCGAGACCGGCGAGGTTTTCGATGGGGTTGAGTTCACCGAGCTTGGCACGGATTTCCTCTTCAGTCATTCCGTAGTCAGCGAGGGTTTGTTCCTTGGAAAACCGCAGCGGGTAACTTGAAAGGCTACAGACCGGATAGATGCCGACCCATGCCGTGACTTTGTCCGGATTCCTGACGGCCCATGCGAGGGTCATGATGCCGCCGCGGCTTTGGCCGAGCAGGGTGGGTTTCTTCGAGTAGCCGCGGTTCACCATCTCATCGTAAAACAGCGAAAACTTGGCGGTGCTGCCCGGCGCACCGCGCACTTCGCCCAGATCAAAACTGGCGATGGCGATTCCGGCATTGAGAAAGGCATCCGCATACATCTTGTGCTTCAGGATGATGAAGTCGCCTTTGACATTGGGCGCATACCAGATCCAAGGCTTGCCTGCGGCGGGGCTTGGCGATACCTCCAGATAGGCCTTGCTGCCGGCGACTTCGAAGCTTTCCGGTTTGGCGGCCGCGCCGGACAGGCTGGTGATGACGAGAGCGAGCGTGAATAAAAGTGTCTTCATGGTTTGTTTGATCGATTAGATATAGGATTGATCAGCATTGCGATCGATTTCCGAAAGGGTGGGCGTTGGCACCAGGGAAGCACAAAATCGAAATCAATAGGCGGAACATTTGCAACTCATGGTGGTGTGGGAAATTTGGATGCATTCCGGTTGCAGAAGTTGCAGGGATCGCCTCTCAGGGCTTCTTAAGCATCCCGAGGTTGGCCTCCGCGAAGTGCTTACCCATCAATGCGAAGGTCTTGGCGCAACCGAGATAGTGGTAGCCGGCATTGGATGCGCCGCGATTCCATAAAGCGAGGGCGGCGGGACGAATGAGGTCGGCTTCGAATTTTTTCAGGTATTCCTTCTTTTGCTCGTCGGTCATCTTGCCGTCGGCGTTGGCATGGTCTTGGTGCTTCGAATCGAGGAAGTAACTCATCTGGCTGATCTGTCCGCGTTTTGCATCGATAACGCCGAGTTCATCCGACCAAAACGGCGCGGTCTGCACGGCCAGGACATTGCCCTTGAACTCGGGCATTTCCGCGGGTGCCGCCATGGCTTGGCGAAATGCCACCATGCCGCTGGATTGATCCTTGAGTCCGCCCACGCCCATGACGCCGATTACGAAAGGCATTTTCGGCGCATTCAGGTCTTTGCGCACATCGCGGATGAAGGTGGCGAGCAGATCCGAATACATGGCGTAGCGATCCGGTTGGTTGTCCCTCGGATATACCTGGCCATCGACCATATCGTTGAAACCCTGGAGCCATGCGAATCCGGCGATCTCGTATCCCTGTGCGGTATCATATTCCGGGAAAGCCTGTTTGGGATCGGCCAGGACTTTTTTCACATGCTCCGTCATCAGGCGGTAATAGACGCCCGTGGCCGCGACCTTTTCCTCATTCCACTTCGCCCTGTCCTCGGCCTTGGGAATCCCGTGGGCACCCTGCGGATGCTGATCCCAAAGATCCTTGGTTTCCTTGGGCATTACAAAGGGCCCGGCGCTCGGCGGGCGGAAGTCGGTGTGCAGGCTCTTGCCGCCCCACGCTGCCTTGATGATGAGCACCGGTTCATCGAACGCCGCATCCATCACCAGGCCGAAGGTGAACTCCGGACCGATCCTATCGCCGGGCTTGGAGGGATCCATCCCCCACATGGAGCCATAGCCGGCGGTGAGCTTGCCGTTGAGGGTGAAGTTGTTCTCACCGGCACCTGTTAGATAGGAAATCCATGCCCCATCGCAGGTAGCGGGTTTCCCATCGGCGCCACGCATCATTTTGAGCATCGGCGCGGTGGCCGGATCGTCGCCGATGTAGTCGAAGGTGCTAATGCTCGCAGGCCCCTCCATGTTCGACTGTCCGGCGAGGATGAACACCTTGAGGGGCTTGGCGAAGGAGTTCGGGGAGAAGGCGCACATCAGCGCTGCGGTTAGGAATACAGTGGTTTTCATTGCCATGATTTGGTTGGTATGTGTTGTAAGCGAAGGGAACTGAGGCGGCCGTTTACTGGGAGGCTTTGCCCGTGATCGCAAGGCTTCGCTTGGGAATCGTGTAAATGAAGGCCACCACGCAGGAGGCTGTCATGCGGGCCGAGGAATCGTAGCCTGAGTTGTCGCGATTCGGCTGGTAGTAGAAGGTTTTATCGCCGCACTGGGCCATGGTGAACCACCAGCGGTTGGCATCCATCAGCTTGCGGAAGTTCCTGGGATCGATGTTGGCTCCGAGCGCCTCATAGCCCATGCCCATGGGCGGCGAGGCGTGGGTGTCCGGGAAACTTTGCGGATGCTCGCCGATGAC
>JAYTOE010000018.1:0-2533 GCA_043747935.1 Akkermansiaceae bacterium | reverse complement strand
GGAAGACCAGTTCGATGTCCACTTCGGGCCGAAGCCGTACGCCGAGGCGTCCAGGACCTGCAAGCCGCGCTGGCGATAGCTCAAGTGGATCTCGATGGCAGGGCCGTAGTTTGGCTGGTAGGCGAGCGGGACATCGCTGATGAGCAAGCCCGCCTTGTAGAAATCGAAATCGTAGCCCGCCATTCCGCAGTTCTTCGTTTTTGGGCATTTGTCGGAGGAGTCGTCCGTATCCTGCGAACCCGGCGCGCCCTTGCCGAAAACAGCGGCCGCCTGTTTCGCATCCATCTCCTCCCAGCCCTTGCCGAGACCGGAGCGGGGGATCAGGAAATGGCCGCTGGATTCCTGCGCGAAGACCTCGGGAGTGATCAGGAAATCGTGCAGGAAAGTGGGGTCGCGCACCAGCAGGCGTCCGTCGTCCCTGCGCTCCACCACCGCCGCGTAATGCCCCAATTTCCAATGCACCAGGGCGGGCACGGGCAGTTCCGCGCCCTCTGAGCGAGTGGCCGCCACCCAATCCATTTTCATCTCCGAGGCCATTACCACCAGCTCCGCGAGCGAAATCCCTTGCACGGTGGAAGTCTTCTCGTTGATGCATGTGTGCATGACAGGCTCCAGCCCCAAGGCGCTGCGGATGCTGCCTAGCGCGTAAGGGCCGCACTTGAAGGAATGCTCCGGGATTGATTTCATGGAGTCCAAGCCCTCCGCCGCCATGCGGATTTTCTCCGTATCGATACCGGAAATCGGCCAGTCCCGCACCGCCACAAGAACCGCTTCCAGTTCCTCCATCATCCCGAGCCGCGCATAAAGCCCCGCCAGTTCCGCAGCCGCGCTCATCGCCGCTTCTTTCAGTTTCGCGTCCTCCGCATCCTTGAGCGCGGCCCATGCCGTCTCAAACTCCGCCAGAGCCTCCGAAAAACGACCTTGGGTGTAGAGCAATTTGCCATGCGTGACACGCAAGCCCGCCGTCCACGAACCCTCGGGATATTGAGAGAGGTGATCGGCCAACGCCGTGCCATCCGCCGGATTTTCCCGGCCTGCGAAGGTTTTCAACACCGCTGCCACGGCCTTCTCCTCGGTGCCGTCGGTTGGATTTTTTTCCGGCAGGGCACGAAGCACCAAACCTTCCATTTCGATCCTTTCCAGCTCTACTTTCGTAGGCTCTGCGGGCAAATCGGAGAACGGTTCCGCCGCCTTTTCACTATTCGGCAAGGTGCGGTTGACCGTCCCGTCTGTTGGGGTCTTATCGGGAGATGGCAGTGTCTTCTCCTGCGGCGTTTCACCTGACGCAGAGAGGCAGGTTGCGAGCACCAACAAGGAAATCGGGCGGAGAATGTGAGAGCGGAATTTCATGGATGAAAGGTAGGGGCATAAGGTTGTATCGCTGTTTGGCGGGGGCGGGTCATGGGATCGGCGTGGCACCGGTTGGCTCAAGCAGGACAATTTGCGGAGCCGTCGTATCGCCCGCGCCACCGGGGGTGAAGCTGGTGCGCTCGGGATCCAACGGGTAGGCGTCCTGATCGTCCTCGACACCGTCGCCGTCCGTATCGGCGATCAGAGGGTTGGTTCCATCGGCCACTTCATCCAGGTTGGAAACACCATCATCGTCGGTGTCGTTGGATGTCAAACTGAGGTTGAGCGCACCCGCGATGATATACAAATCCGCCATCTCCTGGAGATCGCTCAACCCGTCGGAGTCGGAGTCCTGGGTGAAATGAAGGGAGAACACCGACTTGAGCTGGCCGATGTTGGCGATGGCTTTGTTGTCATCGTCGGAGGTGGTGGTTGTCCATGGAAAGATGGAGTTGGCGTAATGGGAGCCGTTGGCGGTGCGCTGGGCGGTGAGCCATGCGGGGGCGGCGGCGTTGAGGCGGGTGTAGAAGGGGGCGGAAATGGCTTTCAACTGGCCGATGAGGAGCAGGGATTTCTGCTTATCCTTCCAAGCCGCGGTTTTGGGAGCGGGGATGGTGAAGTCTAGGATGGGGTTTGTGCCCGTGGTAAGGTCGGCCTCGATCTGGATGGCTACGTCGGGGAGGACGTCGCGTACGGTTTCCAGGGCGGCATTCGCCATGTGCTTGGCTTGGCCGATGTTGGCGATACCTTCGTTGTCCGCCGCAGCGGCGGTATTGATGACAGGCGGGTCGCCGGCGCTCCACCAGAGCGGTGGGACGGCGAAAGCGGCGATGGCCAGCATGAGGAGGAGGCCGGGGATCAGCTTTTTCTGGGGTAGGGGCATTGTTTTGGAAACTTTAAGTTTTAAACTTTAAACTCTAGGGAAGAGAAGATGAAGACGGCAGCCGGAGGCAGCCGCTCCTTGGCGCTTCACTGGTAGTTACCCATGGAGATGTCGCCTTGGGGGGTAGCGACGGTGACTTTGCCGTTCAGGACGGTGTCACCATCGACCACGAGGGCTTTACCGGAGCTGTTCGTCGTGGGAGTGAGGGTGGTCGCGCCGTAAAGGACGGTTTTGGCGGTGGCGCTGTTGCCGATGACGGTGGTGTTCGCTCCTTGGCCGATCGCGTCCACGCCGATGACG
>JAYTOE010000017.1:0-5928 GCA_043747935.1 Akkermansiaceae bacterium | reverse complement strand
GGATAGTGAAGCGGACAAGTGAATGATAGAGGAACTTGCATGTGGCTGGCGCGTCTCGCGCCAGACCGTTGCAGAGGCGTCGCGCCTCGGGCGGATGGGTTAAAAATGATTGAACCGCAACCGGAGCGAAGCGCAGATGGACGAACTGGATACCCTAAGTTAATGAGTCAAATGAACAGGATGGACGCAGATGGATGAGGGATTCCCGATTCCCGATTCCCTGACCCCTGACCCCTGACCCCTGACCCCTGACCCCTGACCCCTGACCCCTGACCCCTGACCCCTGATCCCTGACCCCTGATCCTGGAAGGGATTCCCGTCCCTGCCATCTCAGCTCTTGGCGGGGCCGACGGTGCCGCCCGGGACGAACGCGGCCTTGGTCAGGATCTGGCGGAGGTTTTTCTTGCCGCGCGCGATATGAGACGCCCAGCGGATGGCACTCCGCACGAGCGGGGCGGTGTCCCACTCAATGTGCGAGACGGGCGGACGGAACCATGCGAAGTCCGGAGTGCCATCCGCGCAGACGAGCGAGACATCCCGCGGCACCCGTAGGCCGCGACTCATCAGGAACTGCATCGCGGCAAGGAAAAACGGGGCTTCGTCGGTGATCAGCGCGGTGGGCGGGGTGGATTGGAAAAGGGAATCAAGCCGGGCGTGGAAACCCGCGATCGTTTCCTCCCAATCCGGCAAGTGGTAGGAGCCGACTGCTATGCCGTGCGACTTGAGCTCGGCGAGGAAGGCCCGTTCGCTCGCCCCGGGCTGCGGCAACCTCCGCTCGCGCCGCGAGAGCAGGACGATGCGCCGGTGGCCGAGCCCGGTCAGTTGACGGGTGACGTCTATGAAGGCCTGAACTTTGTCCGGCCTCGCGCCGGCGATGGTTAGCCCGCCGCGCCTCCCGAAGAGCGCGAAGGCAGGCTTGCCCGAAGCCGCGAACCACTCCAGCACCTCGCGGGAGCCCCTGATCACGACCCACACATCCGCCTCGGTCTGCCGGACGTGCTTGGTCACCCGCCGCAGATCCATTCCCATATCCGTGAGCGATTTTTTGGAAAAAAAGGCGCTGTGCCCCGCGTGGAGCAGGCCGTGCAACAGCTCGGTGACATAACACGCGGTCCGTTCCGGCGGATCGTAGTTCAGGATCGCCACCCGCAGCGAAGGCACCGCGGCGGCGCCGGGTAACGCGGCGATCCGGCGCGCGCGCCCGGAACCCTGGGTCGCCAGCAGCCCTTCCATTTCCAAGAGTCCCAACGCGGCTTTCACGGTCTTGTGGTTCGCGACCAAATCCGCCGCAAGCTGGTGGATTCCTGGCATCTCGCCGCGGAGTTCACCGCGGTGGATCTCGTTCCGCAAATGCGCCGCCACCTGCTCGGCGGCGGAGAGGAGACAGATCGGCTTCATAAGTGAACCATACCCCAAACAGTCATATCAGTAAGGGGGGTGAAATACCCATGCATCGCGGGTTTTCAGGAGCCGCTTCCCCAAACCCCGCCTCCCTTGCTGAAAGACCGGCTCCCCATCCCAAGTATCCGCCACCTCCCATCCATCATGAAACTCCCTCGCATCCTCGCCGCCGCCCTTGCGCTGCACACCGCCACCGCCCTCAAGGCAGAAATCGAACTCGGCGCGCCCTTCGCAGACAACGCCGTCCTCCAACGCGAGATGGCCGTGCCGGTCTGGGGCTGGGGCAAGCCGGGCGCGGAGTTCACCGTGAAATTCGCCGGTCAGGAGAAGAAGGCCAAGGCCGCCGCGGACGGCAAGTGGACGGTCGAGCTCGCCCCCCTGAAAGCCAGCGCGGTGCCTGCGGAGATGGTGATCCAGGAATCAGGGGACGGGGGACAGGAGTCGGGGAAGACGGTCACCCTCAAAAACATCCTCGTGGGCGAGGTCTGGATGGCATCCGGTCAATCGAATATGCAGTGGCTCGCCTCGAAAAGCTCCGTCTCCACCCTTGTCGAACAACTCAAGGCAAAGGGCGATACCCCGCCGATCCGCGAGTTCGAGGTGAAAAGCGTCTATGCCGCTCTCCATCCCATCGAGCGCGCCACCGGCGAGTGGAAAATCAACGACTATGGCAACTACAGCGCCATCGCCTTTGCGTTCGCTCTCAAGATCCATCAGGAAACCGGCGTGCCCGTCGGCATCCTGAACTGCTCCTTCAGCCAGACCACCATCGAGTCATGGGTTCCCCGCGAGGGTTTCGCCGGAGGCACCGATGAATACACGAAATCCCTCCACAAAAAAATCCTAGAAACCGACCCCACCACCCCCGAGCACAAGGCTGCCTGGGACTCCTTTTACGGGGAGCTGGAAAACACGATCAAAACGAACGCCGAACTCGTCGCGGCCGGAAAACCCGCGCAACCCATTTCCGCCAAGCCCCCCGGCAACCTGAGCGAAAACCGCGACGCCTCATGGATGTTCAACGGCCGCCTGAGTCCCGTGATCCCCTACGCGATACGCGGCGCGATCTGGAACCAGGGCTACGCGAACATGGGCAAGGGCATCCAATACTACGTGAACCTGCACAGCCTGATCCGCGGCTGGCGCTTGAAATGGAATCGCGAAGACATGCCGGTGTATTTCAACCAGTTCTACTGCCCGGGGAACCTGAGCACCTCGAAGGACACCTTTCCCGACATCGGCACTACCGCCGAAATGCGGCTCGGCACCTGGATGGCGCGCGATATCCCGCACACCGGCATGGCTATCCAGATCGATATCGAGGGCGCCATCCACTACTACCAGAAAACCCTCTCCGGACAGCGCCTCGCGCTCCACGCCCTGAAAAACCAATACGGCAAGGACGTCGTCACCGATGGCCCGATGATCAAATCCTACTCCGTGAAAGGCAGCGAGCTCACCGTCGAGTTCGACCACGCGGAGGGCGGCCTCGTCGTCGCGGAAACGCTGACCAACTCGGGGCCGAAGGCCACGGAGACATGCGATGGAAATGGAACACCCAAGCTCATCCCGGACGGCGCGGCGCAGGTGAAACATTTCTGGCTAGCCGGTGAGGATCGTGTCTGGCACCCGGCCTCCGTGAAAATCGATGGGACGAAGGCCGTCGTCACCTCGCCCGCCGTGAAAGCGCCGCGCGGGGTCTCCTACGGCACCGGCGGCATCGGCTTCCGCCCCGCCCTCTACAACATGGCCCTACTGCCGATGGCCCCGTTCATCCGTTACGACAACCAACAAGTGACCAGCGCCACATGGCCCGACAAGCCGATGAAAATCGAGGGTGTCACGCCGGATCCCAACGCGGGCGGGCTGCTGGAAAAATACCGCAAGATGCCGATCGTCAGCACACAATTCGATGACAGCGCGGTGCTCCAGGCCGACACGCCGGTCTCCTTCTGGGGCTCCGCCGTGAACAACGAATGGGAGCCCGATGTTCCGGGCGAGAAGGTGATCCATTTCAGCTTCAACGGCACCGAGAAGACGATCCCGGTCACCGCGGACATGAAGGAGTGGCAGGTCACCGTCCCCGCCATGCCCGCCAGCACCGAGCCAAAGACCTTGAAAGTGAGCCTCACCGTCGGCGGAGAAATCGCCCGCGAGCATGTCGCAAAAAACATCATCATCGGTGATGTCTGGTATGTCGCCGCTCCGGCGGCTCTGCCGAAAATTGAGGTGACGGAAAAATCCGCCCAACCCGTGCGCATGATGATCCGCATGGCGAAGGGCTCCGAATCCCCCACCCCGCGCCGTTTCAGCGTGGCCGTTTCCACCACCCCGAAAAACCGATTCGCCTCATTCTGGGAAGACGCGAGCGGTTTCTCCGCCGCCCTCGGAAACCGCCTCTCCGCGAAATCCGGAAGGCCGGTCGGTATCATCCTGATGCAGTCCATGCAAGAAAAGGGCAAGCCCGATGCCTCCCTCAAGCAGTGGATCGGCTCCGAATATCTCAACCTCGCGCCCAGCCTGAAATCCGACCACGAGGAACTCGCCGCGCTCCGCACCGGCACCCCGTTTTTTGACGCGAATGTCCGCCGTCATATCGCGGAATGGAAGACGATGTGGGGCGATTACATCCCGGAGATGATGGCGACCAAGCGAGTGCCCGATGGCGTGCCGTGGGGCACATACCCGACTATGGCCGGCTCGGTAAAAACCAACGCCTCGCAGACCTACAACGTGCTGACCGTTTCCTTCACTCCCGCCGCGCTCAAGGGCATGGTGTTCCTCGCCAACGAGGACATGTTCAAAGAGGACGGCGGCGCGCTCTACGGCGAGCAACTCTCCGCCCTAGCCGCCTGCTGGAGGGATCGCTTCGGCGGAGAGCCGACGTTCTACCACACCATCCCTTCCAAGGAACTCGCTCCGAAAATCACCGAGCCCTCAGGCATTTCCGGCAAACACACCGCGATCCCGGTGAAGGCATGGGATGATTTCGAATCCGTTCTCCAAGCCCTCGAATCCGCCGCGAAATGAAATTTCTGCCCTGCCTGCTCGCGCTGCTGAGTCTCTGCCCTGTGGTGGCGGAGTCGCCCGCGCGCTTCGGGCTGGTGAAAAGCATCGATGTCGCGCCGGTGATCTCGGATTTCAGCGTGGGCTTCGATCTGCTCACCACGGACACCACCCAATACGTCGCCTACTACGACGCGCAGCGGCGCATGACCGTCGCCTCCCGCCCGCTCGATTCGGAACAATGGGTTTATCAGGCGCTGCCCTCGGAGGTCGGCTGGGATTCGCACAACTACGTCACCATGGCGCTCGATTCGGCCGGCCATCTTCATGTTTCGGGCAACGGCATCAACATCTACAACCGATACGACCCCGCCACCGGCACCTGGTCGCGCCTGCTCGACAAACCGCTCTTCGACGGAGAGGGACTCCGCAGCGCCTACGCCTCCCTGCCCGAGGTCGGTTCCGACGGTTGGTTCCACATCCATTGGGTATGGCGGGACACGCCCGACTGCGCCACGAACCAGCACCTTTCCTATGCCCGCAGCCGCGACCTCATCGCTTGGGAAACGGCACACGGGAAAAAACTCGGGCTCCCGATCCGTTACGGCCAGTCCGAGGCCGTGGTCGATCCCATCCCGCCCGGCGGCGGCATCATCAACGGCGGCCACCGACTCGCGTTCGACTCCGCGGGAAAACCGGTGCTCGCCTACCACAAGGCGGACGCCGCCGGAAACATGCAGATTTTCATCTCCCGCCCCAGCCCGGAGAAATGGGAAAGCCGTGCCCTCACGGATTGGAAAACGCCCATCCATTTCAGCGGCGGCGGATCCATGCCCTTCATCGGGATCACGGTCAGCATCTCGGAGATGGCGCCCGGCGTCCTCGGCGTCGGATACCGCCACAAGGATCACGGCGGCGGCACGATCCAGCTCGATGCCACCACGCTTCTTCCGCTGGAGCGGAAAATCTCCCTCCCACCCTACTTTCCCGGCGCGCTCAACCGCATCGAAAGCGATTTTCCCGCCATGGAAATCCGCCGCGTCTCCCGGCTCGAAGAATCCAACCCCGACGGCCACGCCTACCTCCTCCAATGGGAATCCCTCGGCCCGAACCGCGACAAAAAGCCGCCCCTTCCCCTTCCAGAGTCTTCGATGCTCCGCGTCCACAGGATGAAAGCCGAAGTCACACCAACCCGGCAAATCCATGCTGCGGAGCCTAGCAGGTGATCGCCTTGCCGAGGGGATACGGCTCGTCCACCGGAGCGATCACATCAGTGTGCTCCGGCGCAAGATCGGTGATGTCATGTCAAAAAACTGGCTTCGTGAATGGATGTAGTAAATTCAGCCGACCCCCACCCGCAGATCCCGCATGCTCCATAACGTGCCAGCCGCCGCTTTGCCGTTGCCCCGCATTCGTCGCGCTCCGTCCTTCCTCCTCTCGGAAAACCTTTCCCGCGCCCCTGCAAACGCCTCGTTCACAAACTCCTTGCTGCCGATCACCGCTCCGTCCGTGAAATACCTT
>JAYTOE010000016.1:0-12151 GCA_043747935.1 Akkermansiaceae bacterium | reverse complement strand
AGGCCGCTGGCGGGATCGCCGGGCTTGACGTAAGGATCGATGCCATCGGGCAGTTGGTTTTTGACGGCGCGCTTGGCCTGGATGCCGTTGATGGTTTCGCCGTAGGTGGCATTCGATTCGCGGCCAACGGTGAAACTGACTCCCGCGCCGGGGAGCAGGTCGCCTTCGTAGGTGGCATCGATGAACATTTTTCCGGCGAATTCCTGGCCGTCTTCGGTGCGGATTTTTTGGATGCGTTTGCCATCCATGACCACGCCGTTTTTTAGGTCGAGCCGGGCGGTGACGACAGTGATTCCGTGTTCCTTGAGCATGTCGTCAAAGACGGCGGTGGTGACGGAGGGTTCGAAGACGGAGGCAAGCTGAGACTTCGGGTTCAAAGCCGGTGCGCCCTGTCCCTTGTTGCCAAATTTCGCCCGTTCTTCCCATTTCCATGCCTCGGGTTTCTCGTAGTGATGAAAAACGCGGGTGTAGAAATCACGGCTGAGCCCGCCGAGGATCGCATCGCTCCCCAGGTCGGTCCAGCCGAGGCCGCTGGTGGTGAGGCCACCGAGGTAGGGAGTCGGCGAGACCAGCACCACGGAGTGCTCCGATTTGGCGGACTGGATCGCGGCGATGATGCCGCCGGAAGTGCCGCCATAGACGACGATGTCGTATTGTTTTTCGGCGGCGCAAAGCGGCAGTGCGAGCGCGAGGTGGAGTAGGAATTTTTTCATGGAGCGGGAAGAGCTTTGGATTCTTGAAACGAGCATCGGGTTTCCGGTGTCATCAGTAAAGGGGCGTTGCTTGCCCCTCAAGAATCATCTCAAGAATACTGGATTCAACGCCTTCTTTTCAAATATTCAAACACGCGCGGGGCGTAATCATTCATAGCACCCACCCAACGGAGGCAGGTGAAATGAGTATTCGCGGTCAACGGGTGCATTCCTTGATCGATGGTTTCCATGGCGTATTGATTTTACATTTTACGCGTTTGGATTTTTTCTTTTTTTGCGATGACGAACGAGCATGACGATCCATTTCAAGAGGCGCGGGCGAAATGCCCGATCCACGTCGGCACGTTCCAAGGCGAGCGCGTTCCGATGATCCTGCGGCATAAGGACATACGCGAAGCAGCGAAGGATACGGTGAAATACAGCTCGGACGCGCCCCTGCGGGTGCCGATCCCCTCGGAAGAGAGCGTCCGCACGGTTCGCCAGTATCCGCTGGAGGTCGATCCGCCGGTGCACGCGGAATACCGGAATATCGTCGAGCCGTTTTTCCTACGCCCGAAGCAGCCGGACGTGCTGGCGAAGATCCACGGCTTGATCGACTCGCTGCTGACGAAGGCACTCACGACCGATGCCATCGATGCGGTCAAAGACTTCGCCATCCCGCTGCAATCCTACGCCCTGACCTACCTGCTCAATGTTTCCGAGAATGAAGCGGAGCGTTGGGTGAGCTGGGGAATCCATGTATTCAAGGATGGTGATGGAAAATCCAAAGGGCCGTTCATGGAAAAATACTGCCAGCAGATGTTCGAGGCTGCCGCTGAAAACCCGGGCGATGATTTCTTCTCCGCCCTGAACCAGGCGCAATTCGAAGGACGCCCCCTGACCATGGAGGAAAAGCTCGGCTATGCGAACATCGCCTTTGCCGGAGGCCGCGATACGATCATCCACACGGTCACCCGCATTATTTCTCACTTCGCGGAAAATCCCCGTGACTTGCAGTGGATTCGGGAAAATCCGGACAGGATCACCCTGGCGTCCGAGGAGTTTTTCCGGGTGTTCATCCCGCTCACGCACATCGGGCGCGTCTGCCCGGTGAAGACGGATGTGTTCGGTTTCGAGGTGCCGCCGCAAGGACGTGTCTCCCTTTGCTGGTCATCCGCCAACCGCGATCCCGAGGTGTTCGAGAAACCGAACGAAGTCCGGCTCGACCGCAAGCCGAACCCGCATGTGGCCTTCGGATTCGGCGCACACCTCTGCCTCGGGGCGCATCATTCGCGAGCCATCGTGCGCGGGCTGATCCTGAAATTGGCGGAACGGGTTTCCCACATCGAGATTCTCGAAACCGTGGAACTCATCGAAAACGAGCCCGACTACATCCGCAAGATCGGCTATGAGATCTTGCGTGTGAAATTTTCGGAACTTGAAAAATGATCATTCACGCGAAAGCCGAAAGCTGATGCTGAGGGATGAGAACAGGCTCCCATCATCCGCTTCGGTTCGCGCCACGGCTCAACGTTGCTGCGAATGCAGCCACTGCCAAATCGCCTCGTATTGCTTGCGGGCGTCGCCTTCGAGGATGTCGGTTCGCTGGGATTCGTTGCCCTCGGCGTAGCGAGGCATCTTGCTGCCGGGAGTGACGCCCGCCGGGTTATCCATCCAGCGGTGGTAAAAATCCTCCCGCAGCCTTCCGGGTGTGAGGGCGAAATTCACCGCGCCGACTTCGAACGCGGCGGTCGGAGCCTGATCACCGATGCCATGGCAAGTCGTGCAGCCGAAGCCATCCGCGCTGACCAATTTCTTGCCGATCTCCGCGAGTGCGGGATCGACCACGACTTTCGCGGGGCCGCCCGGCTCGAAGCCGTGGACGCGCGACAACCCGTCGGCCATTGTTTTCGCATAGGCGGGAAAAGCCGGCATGCGCGTGCCCAGCCATGGCCTCGGGCGCGGCTCGGCGGTTCCGGCAAGCATGGACTCGATGTAGGAGCTGAAAAGCATCTCGCCGACAAACGTCAGCGGCGGGCGGGATTGATCGACGCGTTCATTGAGGCCTTTCACATGCGCCGCGAGACCGGCTGTGGTGGAGTGAAGCGATTCGAGACCGGACGCATTGCCATCCATCGAATGGCAGCCGGTGCACTTCTTGGAATGGATCTGCCGCTCCGCAAACTCCGACGCACTGTCCTTTTTCAGCGAGTCCGCCCCGGCCTTGGAAAACGCAAACAATCCTTCCCTATCTCCATCGCCGAGGTTCATCACAGGCAGCGCGGGGCGCTCGTCCTTTTCCGAGACGCAACCCTTCTCCACCCAATCCGCTTTGAAAATTTCCTCCAACGCAGGCGCGTTCGGCACCCCGCCGGGCAAGCCGGGGTGGCAGGTGCCGCAATGTAAGCTCGCCGCGATCTCTGCGCCGCGCGTCGCATCCCCCGCCGGATACTCATGGCCGAGCTTCGTTCCCTTTCCTTCCGAGGAAGCTGTTAGGTAGGCTGCCAGCGAAGCGGCCTCGTCGTCGGAGAGTTTGAAATTCGGCATGCCGGTGAAGGGATGGTAAGCCTCGGGCTTTTTCAGAAACGCCACTAGCTGTCCGGGCAGGTATTTGGCAGCGACGTTGTTGAGCGGCACCCGCGTGGCGTCGGCGGCGGACTGATCGTGGCAAGCGACGCAGCCGAGTTCGTGGAAAACCACACCGCCCGCCTTTGCCAGCGCCGGGTCAGGAGCAGGCAGCGCCGGAGCACCGAACTTCGAGTTCGCGAGAAACGCAGCGAGATCAGCCGCTTTCTGCAAACCCTCAGGCGTTTTCGCATCGACCAAGTTCGGCATGTTCGTGCCCGGCTTCATGGCCTTCGGATCGGCGATCCAATCCCTCAGCCAAGCCTCGGCAACCCGATCCCCGATGCCAGCGAGGATGGGCGCGATCTCGCCCGTTTCCGGCATCGGGTTCGCACCGAAACCGGCCTCGGGTGCATGGCACTTCGCGCAATTCTGGCGGGTGAAGGCCATCCTACCGCGCCGTTTCAGCTCGCCGAGCTTCGCAGCATCGGTGACTTCAGTGGAAAACGCAGTGGGGGGAATCGTTTGGCGCGGCAAGCCCTCCTCTTCCCAATACAGCCGGAATGAACCGGAGCCATCCTCCGCGCTGCTATAAGAAACGCTGATCTCATGCTTGCCGGGGTTGAGCCGCAGCCGCTTCGATTTCCCAGCCCCCAGGATCCCTTCTTCTGTTAGAACCTCCTCGCCGCCGATCGTGAGCGTAGCCTTGCCGTTTCCTTCAAACGAAAAATAAAGCCTTTTCCGCTCCTTCAGCTCGACGGAACCTTTCCACTCCGCATCGAATTTCCCGGCGTTGAGGAAAGGCGTGGGCGGCTGTCCGGAGGGAACGGAAAGCGCGGCCATGCGGTCGAGGCGCACATCGCTCTCATTTCCTTGGCGGAAGGTCGCGGTGAGTTCCGCACGGGCGGTGGCAAATAGGGCGAGAGTGAGAAAAACGAACCTGAACATGGCTCTTATTTTCCGTAAACGGTGGAGTGAATCTCGCCGTTGAGAATCTCGCCGTCCGCATCCTCCAGATCGTATCCGACCTTAAGGGACATCGACGGCTTCATACCTTCGAGCACGAGTTCCACGGTCTTGCCGTCAGCCGAAAGCTTGGCCGACTCCACTTTCACCGTATCGCGCATGCGGTGCTTCTGGGACTCCGCCGCGAGCGCCTGTTCGCGCGCCGCCGTGTCCGGCGTATCCACGGAAAACTCGCCGGAACCGTATTGCGGCCCGCGCACATAATCCCAGCGCTGCACGGAATAGCTCGATACGTCCTCGACCAGTTCGGCATCGAGCTTCATGGCGAACGTCAGCGTCACGCCCTTATCCGTGTATCCCAGTTTCTCAGGCAGCGTAGGGGCGACATCCGGGTTGTGGCGCACGCGCTGGAACGCGCACTCGGAGGCGGCATTCGTCTGCCAACCGCGGAAGCCGAGCACATACATCGAGCCGTCCCCATGGAAGCGTGCCCGCATCGCGGAGGAACCGAGCTGGACGGGGAGTTTCACCACACCCGCCTGCCGCTTGCCTTCTCCCGCCACGGGCAGCACGCGGTAAATACTGGATTTCCCGTAGGAGAGGTGAAGCAACTCGCCGGTCTTGAGGCCGAACTTCGCATACTCCGGCACCCAGACCTGGGAACCTCCTGAGTTGTCCACGTCCATCGGCAAATAAACCAGCGGCTCGGTGTAAGGCGCGTCGGTGAGAGATTGCCGCGTAGGCTCTGTTCCGAAGAATGCGGGTGTCTCACCAGCCTTCACGAAGTTGATCTTGCAGCAGGGCTGCCAAGACCCTTCGTTCTCGCCAGTGGTGATCTCGCCGTTCGGGCCCACGCCCACCCCGCCCGGTGCGCGCAGCCCTGTGGCGATCACCTCGAACTTTTTCCCGTCAGGGGAAATTTTCGCCACGATGCCATGATGCGGCAGGATCGGATCGAAACCGCGCCCGCCGCCCTTTACCGGGCCGCCTTTCGAGAAATAGAAATTGCCCTCCTTGTCCGTCTGTAGGTCAAAGGCGAACTCGTGGAAGTTTGGCGATATGATGACGTCGCGGTTGAAGACCTTGTAATGGTCAGTTTCGCCGTCGCCGTTCAGGTCGATGAGCTGTGTGATCTGGTCGCGGCCGTTCACATGGATGATGCCGTTGACCACCTTCACTCCCATCGTTTCGAAAAGCCCCGAGGCGATGCGCCGCCATTTCAGCTCCTTCCAATCGCCCGCAAGACCCGTGACAGTCCACACGTCGCCGTTCCATGAGGAAAGCGCGGCACTGTTCGCGTCGATGAAATCGAAGCCGCCGAAACGGATGCTCGCACCCCACGGATTATTGTTGGGAAGCGGGATGGAATCTGTCACATAAGGCTTTTCTGTATCGCCGGAAATCTCGCCCGCTGTGGTGATGGTCTCCGTCCAGATGCCCGGCCCGCCGGAAATCAGGGCTTTGAAATCGGGTTTCTCCACTTTCACCAACTCACCGCCGCGCGTGAACGCCATCCGAGCGACAAGTTCCCCATCACCCTTTGGCACTTTCGCGAGCAGACGTCCGTCTTCTGGGATGATTGTCAGACCGTCGAACACGACCGACTTGAGAACCGTAACATCGCCGTCGGCGAGAACCATCGTCAGATCCGCCTTGCGCGGGCCGAAGCGGAACGAACGCGTCACCGACCCGTCCTTTTGGGCGAGCGTTTCCAGGACATCCGTTCCGTTGACCTCGTAATGCAGCGTGATCGTCCGGCCATGCCGGAAATGCCCCTTGAATTCCCCATGCGGCATGTTGCCGAAACCTTTCACGGGCCGCTTGTCCTCGAAGGAACCCTCCGCATCCGCCCATCCGATTCCAGTGGCCGTGGAAAGCAGCGCTTCCTTGTTCCCAAGGGTAATCAGCGACCCGTGCTGACCCGTCCACGGCGTGCCGCCCCACTCGATGCCACCTTGATAAACGGTGACCAAACGCAGTGTCTCGGTATCAAATAGTGCCCGCCAATTGTCGCCGAGATCCAGGGAAATCCCCTTGACCGCTCCGACCCGCTTCTGACCCTGGAAATAGTCGCCGAAAGTGTTCATCCACGACGGCCCTATCTGCATTTTTTCATACCATGCCTGTTCGGCTTGGGCGCGCGGGGCGAGAGGGGCAAGCAGGGCTAAGACAACGATTAATTTCATCGCGCTCAAGCTACCCAGCGGGACATAGACTGACAAGCGGAGAAACGTTGAACTCAATGAGTTTGAAACCGTTCTGTTCGGCCATGTGGATACTAAATCTCTTCTTCCTCAAGGGGAGCCTTCGGCAGCTTGTCCACCTCCTCGAGGAGGTTCACGATCTCGACCCCGCGGATGGCGGAGGCATCGTGCTTGAAGCGCAGCACCGGGGTGGATTTGAGGACGACGCGTTTCATCACCTCTTTCTGGATTGATCCATGGGCTTTGTTCAACTTTTCGATGATCGGCTCGGCCGATCCACCGATCACGCCGATCCAGACCCTGCCCTCCTTAAGATCCTGCGTCACCTCCACGGCGCTGACGGTGACCAGTTTCCCGTCCCACTCATAATCATGCTGGATCACCGTGGAAATTTCACGGCGAAGCAGTTCGTTTACTCGGTCAATGCGGCGGGACACTTATTTGGTAAATTCTGAAATGCTGAAAACTGAAACGCTGAAATAAGATGGTGGTTGGCGCTGCCTTCTGAATTTCAGCTTGTCAGCATTTCAGTGTTTCAGCTTTTATCCATCAAAGCGTTTGCGCGACCTTGTCGAGTTTGTAGCACTCGATGATGTCGCCTTCCTGGTATTCGTTGAACTCGCCGAGGCGGATGCCGCATTCGAAGTTGGTGCGGACTTCCTCGACCTCCTCGTGGAAGCGGCGGAGCGTGGACATCTTGCCGTCGAAGACCGGGATGCCGCCGCGGATGACGCGAGCGTGCGCCTTGCGGTGCACCTTGCCGTCGGTGATGAAACAACCGGCAGCCTTGCCCTTGTTGACCTTGAAAACTTGGCGGCACTCGGCGTGGCCGATGACGGTCTCGCGGTTGAGCGGTTCCAGAAGTCCGAGCATGGCCTCGCGAACCTGGTCGATGAGTTCGTAAACGATGGAGTAGAGTTTGATCTCAACCCCGGCCGACTTGGCGGCTTTCACGGCCTTGGCTTCCACCTTGACGTTGAAGCCCATGATGATCGCTTCCGACGAGTCGGCGTAGGCGATATCGGACTCGGTTACCGGCCCGGCGGCTGCGGTGATAAACTGGCAGTCCACCTTCGCGGACTCGATGGCGAGAATCGCTTTCTTGATCGCCTCGACGGAACCCTGCACGTCGCACTTGAGGATGATCTTGAGCTGATTCTTGCCGCCGCCGTCGTTGACCATGGAGAACAGGTCTTCCATGCGGTTGCGGTGCTGCGGCTTGAGACGTTTGAGGCGGAGCTCTTCCTGACGATCGGATGCCAGGGCTTTCGCCTCGCGCTCGGTCTTCATCTCAGTGAGATGATCGCCGACGTTGGGAAGCTCTTCGAAACCGATCACCTCCACGGGCATGCCGGGAAGCGCGAATTTCACCTGCTCGCCGAGGTCGTTGATCAGGGAGCGAACTTTTCCGGCGAAGGGGCCGCAGATGAAAGGAGTGCCGATTTTCAGGGTGCCGGATTCGACGATGACCGTCGCGGTGGTGCCGCGACCGGGAACAACACGTGCCTCGATGACCCCCGCACGGGTGGTGGCCTTGGGGTTGGCGCGGAGTTCGAGGACTTCCGCTTGGAGAACGATGAGTTCGAGAAGGTCATCCATGCCCTCGCCTTTCAGCGCGGAGATGGTGGCGAACTCGGTATCGCCGCCGTAATCCGTGGTCTGGAGGCCGGCTTCCGCGAGCTGGGATTTCACCCGCTCTACGTTCGCAGAGGGCAGATCGCACTTGTTGATCGCCACGATGATCGTTTTACCGGCTTTCTGGGCGTGTTTGATGGCCTCAGTGGTCTGCGGCATGATGCCGTCGTTTGCGGCGACGACGATGATCGCGATGTCGGTGATGTTCGCGCCTCGCTCCCGCATGTCGGAGAAAATGGCGTGACCCGGGGTGTCGAGGAAAGTGATGAGCTGGTCGTTGTGGTTCACCTGATAAGCACCGATGTGCTGGGTGATCCCGCCGGCCTCGCCGCTCACGACCTTGCTCTTGCGATAGTAGTCGAGGATGGAGGTTTTCCCGTGATCGACGTGGCCCATGATCGTGACGATGGGCGGACGGACTTTCAGGAGATCCTCGGGTTCAGACTGCGGAGCCTCCGGCTCGACGATAACCTCTTCGACCTTGTGGAAACCCTTGTCCTTATCCCGCTTCTCGCGCTCGAAAGTGAATCCGTGTATCTCGCAAACCTTGGCGGCGATATCGGGTTCCAGAGGCTGGTTGGGGGCAGGGAAAACGCCGAGCTTGATAAGATCGGCCATCACGTTGAACGGCTTCAGTCCGAGGCGCGCGGCAAGATCCGGAACAAGGATGGGCGGCTTGATGACAATCAACTTCGGATCGTCGGATTCGTTTTCATCGTCGGTGGCGGTGGCCTCCACGGGGGTGGGAGCCGCCACGGAAGCAATGTCCGTTCCTGTTACAAAGTTCGGATCCTCACCGGCATGGTCGAGGATCTTTGAAATGCCGACGGCCTTCTTGGCAGCAGTCGCCTGCTTGCGCACTTTGGGTTTCCCCTCCTCCGAGAAAAGGTCGAGCGCGTTGGCCTTGGCCTTATCGAGCTTGCTGGGCGCAATAACGACTTCCGCCACGATTTTCTGACGTTGCCTACGTGACGGCTTCTTCGAGTCATCGATCAGGTCGAGGACTTTTTTTGGCTCTTCCGAGGGATTGTCGCTTTTTTTGGGCATCCGGCTTTCTGAGGTGTTTATGGCGGGCGGTGTGATAAGTGATGTTGGGGGAAAGATGATTTAGGCAGGGGTAGCGTCACCTGCGACGATGGCGTTGGCGCGTGCGAGGATGGCATCCGCCTCTTCCTCGGTGATTTCAAGGGCACCCGAAAGGAAATCGGAGGGCATGTCGATGATCATCTCCGCGCTGACTCCGCCGATGAGCGTGAGCTTCTCCGCCATGTCGTCGGTGATGCCGAGCTGCTCTCCGAGCGAGTGGGCGACGCCGCCGATCTTGTCGCGGAATTGCTCTTCCTTCGTCTCGTCGCGGCGAACCTGCACATCCCAGCCCATGAGGCGTGAGGAAAGGCGGGCGTTCTGACCCTTGCGGCCGATGGCCTTACTGAGATCCTCCTCGCTGACGGTGACGTTGACGATCTTGTCCTCCTTGTTCACGGAAATGGTGATCAGTTCGGCGGGCTTGAGAGCCTCGCGGACAAGCTCAGCCGGATCCTCGCTCCAGCGGATGATATCGACCTTCTCGTTGTTGAGCTCGCGGACGATGTTCTTGACCCGTGCTCCGCGCATTCCGACACATGCCCCGACGGGATCGACCTTCGGGTCGTTGCTCCATACGGCCACTTTCGTGCGGAAACCGGATTCCCGGGCGATCGCGCGGATCTCCACGGTGTGGTCGGAAATCTCGTTGACCTCGGCCTCGAAAAGGCGGCGGACGAAATTCGGGTGGCTGCGGGAAAGGATGATCTCCGGGCCGCGGCCCTCGTTTTCGACCGCCAGCACGTAGCAGCGGATGCGGTCGCCGATGTTATAATCCTCGCCCTGGACACGCTCCTTGTTCGGCATGATGCCCTCGAACTTACCGAGATCGATCATCACGTCGTTGCGCTCGAAGCGGCGAACCGTGCCGGAAACGATATCCCCCGCCCTGTCCTTGAACTCCTCGTAAATCATCTCCTTCTCCGCCTGGCGCAGGCGCTGCATCATCGTCTGCTTCGCGGTCTGCACGGCGATGCGTCCGAAGTCCTTCGGCGTGACGTTGAACTCCAGCTTGCCATCGATCTCGACGGCGGGATCTTTCTTGAGGGCAATGTTGAGCGGAACTTCATTAAACTTGTCCTGATGGTCGTCATCCGCCACGACAGTCAGGGATGCGAAAATCTTCGTCGTGCCCTTTTTCGTGTCCACCTCGGCGCGCAGGATCTCGATGGCATCCGCGCCGGGAACCATTTTACGGTAAGCAGAAACAAAGGAAAATTCGAGGGCGGCCACGATCTTGTCGCGATCGATTCCTTTCTCTTTTTCGTAGTATTCGATGAGTGCGACGATGTCGTTTGTCATGGTGGCGGGCGGTGTTCGGGTAGTTTGTTCCGGGCGTTTGCGGCGGTCTCTTTACGAGACTCCCAAAGACGCAAAAGAGTGGGTTTTTGACCCACTCTCCGTTTCACAGAGCTTGTTCGTTGACGGTTTTCTAAATGCGAAAGAACGGCCTTGCAAGCCGAAAGTCGCGTGCGATTTTTGTGGGAAATGCAAGTGGTTTCCGCCAAGGGCATGGCTTGTGCCACTCCTTCGCTTTGCCAAAATCAATCGCACCGATCACTCCGGAGTAGTGAAATCCCGAGACAAATTCACGAAGCCTGGCCTTTTAAAATTCAGGGGGAGGAAGAAAGTCCCATTCACTACGGTAAATCACCAGGCAGATCTCTTCGTATTCAAAATTAATTTTCGTAAATCAAACTTTATCAATGACATGCGCATGCGGATGATTTCTCCTTGAACGATACGCATCCGCAACCGAAGAGTGACGAAGAAATCGGCATTCACAGGTCGGCACGGCCAAATCCCAGCCTCCCAATTACGATGATTCACCATGGCTGTTTCCCATAACTACAACATTAAACCGGTGAGCATCTTCCGAGACCGCAGACGGGTGAGCGTGCGCTCGATGTCCCGTAGCCGATCAGCATGAAAGAGTTGTTTGTCCATATTGGTGCTCTGAAGACCGGATCCACGGCGATTCAGTCTCATTTCTCAGTATATGACATGCTCCATCGTTGCTTCGGGTTCCGCTACCCAAGATTGGGGGAATCACCTCATCGGAATCAAGACGTTGCCGATGATATCAAAACGGCGACCGGTACATTTGCAACACATTTGAAGTATTTGCAGCATCTCGAAAAATCAGGTTGCCGCCGTTTTTTGATCTCCGCTGAAAAAATGTTCCATCTTCCACGGGGTCCGGAGTATTTCCATGCCTTCACCCGGTTGGCCCGCGTGAGGATCATCATCTTTGTCCGTCGTCAGGATCGATATCTGGAATCCGTTTACCGGCAGTTGGTAAAAAACCCCCGTCCAGCTCTGGGAATTGACTTCGAATCGTATCTAAACCACAGGTTGGAGACACCGGAACTTCGGTGCCGATTCGATTGGCTATCTTCCCTGGAACCCTGGGAAAGGGTGTTCGGCAAGGAGAACATCACCATTTTCCCCTACAACGAATACCAACGTGTGGACTCGATCTCCTTGATGGCGGATTGTGTTGGCCTACCTATCTCCAAACGACTCCCGTCCCTAGGTTTGAAGAGCGAAAATCCCAGCCTGAGTGCGGAAAGCACCGTCTTTCTCCGGCACTTGCGTGCGAAAGAGATCCATTTCAACCCGCAGAAAATTACGGAGTTTGATGCACTGATTCCGGATCCAAGCACCTCCTTTTCATCCGCATCCGGGCGAAAACAGATTATGGACGGCTTCCGCGCTGAGAACGAAGCCTTGGGTATGCACTACGGCATTGATGTCTCGCCGCTCCTTGCATGGGACGAAGCAATCGAATCGAAACGCAAAGTCCTGAATCCGGAGGGAATCAATATCGCCGAGCTAAGCCGGCTAGCGACAATGGCGGGGCTCATTTAGGTTGAATATTCCGGACAACGGAATATTTGGGGTCTATTTGGGGTCAGGAGTATCAGAGAGGATCAAGTGGTTTTTTTTGGTTTTTTGAGATGTTGGTTTTTGGGTATGGGGGAGCGTGCCGGATCGGAGGGTTCG
>JAYTOE010000015.1:0-3339 GCA_043747935.1 Akkermansiaceae bacterium | reverse complement strand
CAGTAGGCTTTGAGCTTTTTGCGCCGCATGGCGCATTCCTTGCCGCGGCGAGGCAGGCTGCGGGCCAAGACGTAGAGTTCTCCGTCGCGGTGGAGGAGTCCGAAGACAAGGACGAGGAAACCTGCGAGGACAAGATCAGGGAAATCATGAAACGCCAGGGGCGCATGAAGCATGTGAGCTTCTTCGCCTTCACAGCGCAGCCCAAAGTTCACCAAAGAGGATTTGGTGCTGATCGAACAAATCGAGCAAAAGGCCGGGCAGAACGATCAGGAGCTATCCAAGGAGTTGTTCGACCGGCTTTTCGAAAGATTCTATCGGAATAGGAATTCCTAGCCGCATTCACCCCAGCAGCTCGCGGATCATCGTGGCGTCGAGTTTCCTGACGACATCCGCATCGGCGAGGAGGCCGTCGGCGAGCTTGGCCTTCTCGATCTGGAGGCGGTGGATGCGTTCCTCGACGGTGTCCTGGCAGAGGAGTTTGTGGACGAAGACCGGCTTGTCTTGGCCGATCCGGTAGGCGCGGTCGGTGGCCTGCGCCTCGGCGGCGGGGTTCCACCAGGGGTCGTAGTGGATCACGGTGTCGGCGGCGGTGAGATTGAGGCCGGTGCCGCCGGCTTTCAGGGAGATGAGGAAAACGGGGAACTTGCCGGTTTGGAATTTCTCGACGAGCTGGCCGCGGTCTTTCGAGGCGCCGGTGAGTTTTAGGTAAGCGACTTTCGTTTTCACCAGATGCTCCTCGATCAGCGAGAGCATGGTGGTGAACTGGGAAAAAATGAGGATGCGGCGGCCTTCCTCGATCAGCGTCTCCAGCAGCTCGGCGAGGAAATCGAGTTTCGCGGAGCTTTTCACGCCATCGGAGAAATCCTCGGGTAGCAACCTCGGATCGCAGCAGATCTGGCGGAGCTTGAGCAACGCGTCGAGGAACACGATCTGGGATTGCTCGATGCCGCGTGCGGCGATGGCCTCGCGGACGCGCTTGTCCATCGTGGCGCGGACTGTCTCGTAGAGATCCTTCTGGTCGGAGTGCAGTTCGACGAGGTGCACCATGATCGTCTTCGGCGGCAGCTCCTTCGCCACCTGATCCTTGGTGCGGCGCAGCACGAGCGGCGCGATGCGTTTTTTCAGCAGGGCGTTTATCTCAACGTCGCCCTCCTCCTCGATGGGTTTGCGGAATTTTTTGGTGAACGTGTCCTCGGTGCCGAGATATCCGGGAATGAGGAAATGCATGAGGCTCCAAAGCTCGCCGAGGTGATTCTCGATCGGCGTGCCGGAAAGGCAGAGCCGGTGCCGCGCGATCACCCGGCACGCGGCCTGCGCGACCTTGGCGCGGGGGTTCTTGATGTATTGCGCCTCGTCGAGAATCATGATGTGATACTGGAAGCCTAGTAGTTTCTCAATGTCGCGCTGGAGCAGGGCGAAGGACGTGATGACGAGATCCGCGTGCGGGATGGAGCGGAAATATTTCCTGCGATCCGCGCCGTTGAGGACAAGGACACGCAGGCTCGGCGCGAATTTCATCACCTCCGCCCGCCAGTTCGGGACCACCGAGGTCGGCGCGATGACCAGCGACGGTCTCCCGCCGCTGCGGCCGCTCGTTTTCTCGGCCATCAGGTGGGCGATGGTCTGGAGGGTTTTGCCGAGTCCCATGTCATCCGCGAGGATGCCGTGGAGGCCATGGCGAGCGAGGAACTGCATCCATTGGAAACCGGATTTCTGGTAATCGCGCAGCGTGGCCTTCAGTTCGGGCGGCTCGTCCAGCTCCTCGATCTTGGAGAAATTTTCCAGCCGCTTCTTGAGCTTCGCCAAGCCCGCGGGCGTCTCGATGCCCAAGCCCTCCAGACCCGCCAACGCCGCGGCATCGAGGGCATGGACGCGGGCTTTTCCGAAAAACTTCGGGTCAACGAGCGCGGAGAGATGGCGCAGGATGCGGCGCACGCGACCGATGGGCAGCTTCAGCGCGTCGCCGTTTTTCAGCGGAGCATAAACGAAGCCGCCGTTAGGCCGGTCGAGCGTTTCCTCGAGGAAATCGTCCTTCAGCAAGCCCGCGAGGATGGGCATGAGGTCGTGGCGCACGCCCTCCACATCGAAGCCCACGGAGAGGCTGAACCAGCCACCGTCGGAGAAATCACCCTCGTATCCGTCCTCGGAAAGTTTCGTCTCCCATTTCCCTGGATCTGCCTCGTGGACAACGTGACCCACGCCTTCGCCGAAAGTGATGTGCCACCCCAGCGCTTCCATCTCGGCGACCTTTTCGCCGCGGAACTGGTGCCAGAACGAATCGACCGGCACGCGGCCCGGATCGGGGAACCACTTGTCGCGACCCTCGTCCGCGTCAACCGAACGCGTTTTCATGCTGAGCAGGAAACGCCACGCGGGGTTCGACATCATCGAGGAAAGCCCGCTCTCGCGGAGCTGGCGTATCGCGCGCATTTCCGCAGGCGTGCGCCCACCCTCGCCCGCATCGGCGAGCGGCTTGCGGAGATTTCCGTAAGTCACGAAAGCCTCGCCGAAAATCCACTCCTTCGGCTCCTTCTCACCGAGCGATTGGAGCAGGAGCTTCGTCGCGCGATCCACCTCGCCCTTCCGCACCGCCAGCTCGAACACCGGCTCCGGCGCGTTCTCATCCTCGCCCCCCGTCACCCGCTCTCCCACTCTCCCGATCTCAAGCGCCACCGCCTCCGCCGCCGATCTTCCGAGAAACCTCCCGAGCTTCTTCTCCTTCGCCATCTTTCCTAGCAGCGCGAAGCCATGCTCGCAGAACGTGCCGACTGCGCAGGTGCAGCTTGTTTCGAAAACCACGCCGCCGCCTTCCTGCCAGAACACGCCCTCGACCTCCTGGCCATTCACCTCGGCGTGCGCGGAAATTTCGGAATCCCCGTCCAGCCGCAGATCTTTCACTTTCGGAACCCATCTCCCGCCAAGCGCGCGCAACTCCTCATCGAACCGCTCCACCCAAGCGCCCTCTGCCAGAAAATTCCCGATCGCCTCCAATGTCTCCACGCGGAGTCAGCCTATTTTCCGCGCGGGCGAGCGTCCACTCTCTTTCCCTACGTTCCTACATCTAGAAAAGAGAACCACGGATGGACACAGATGAACACGGATAAGATGCAGTTTGGCTGGTATGCGCAGAGGAAATCGGAATCCAAAGCGATCATTTCTGCGGTCGATTACACCCAATATCACAAGCAATCCGTGTACATCCGGGATCATCGACAGGAACTTTCTCGACGTTCACAGCGTCCAGATGGATCTCCTGCCGGACAAACTGCATCAGTTGAGATGGAAGCTGAATCAGAAAGCGAAGAACGAACCCAAGTTCCGCTTCTACGCACTCTACGA
>JAYTOE010000014.1:0-20507 GCA_043747935.1 Akkermansiaceae bacterium | reverse complement strand
TTCCGTACCATCCGAAAATCCAACCCATCCGAAACATCCTCCCAACCCCCTCTCTTCCCATCACTTCCACCGCTCCTTTTTCGGAGATTGACCGGATATCGTCTAGGAGTGAACTAATGCCAATGTTCGGTGAGAAAAAAATGAAGAGACGACATGCAATATTGCTGACGGCAGCTGTGATGTTAGGTGGTTGTATGCAATCAGAACCCGAGTCGGAACAGTTTGACCAAATCATCCTTTTCGATGTTCAGGGTTTGTGGGGCGGGCAGGATCTCTGGATCTCAGGAGATGGCAATGCTGTTTGCCGGTTCGTTGCCTCTCCCACGCAAGGGCAAACCGGTCTCCATGAGACACGATACAACTTCACACTGTCGGCCCAACAACAGACGACTCTGCTTCAACTGGTGAAGAAGCACCGATTCTTTACCCTCAAGACGACAGAACGCGATGGGGTTCCCGATGAGGCACATCCAATTATCTTCGTCAGGTCTGGTGCGAGGAGCCATTCCGTTGGCAAGTGGGCGAACGAAAAGCGCGACGACTTCGACCCCATTTATCAGTTCCTCTTACAGATCATTGATTCCGGAAGGAACGGCAAGCATGGCCACAGTGGACCACTTGAATGGGGCTGGAGGCCTGACGGATTCCCAGAGAACAGAAGCATACGGGAGGCGACCAGGCCGGAGCCCAACGAGAAGTAGACACCGAACAATCCATGGCGCACCGAACGGCATAAGCACCTCAATTTCATTCCAACATCCCTTCAACCGCGCCGGTGGGCGCACATCAAACGTTCACGCACCAAACGCCCTCTCCACCTCAGCGGCGATGATCGCCATTCCTTCGCGGACCGTGGTTTCGTCCATGGCGAAGGAGACGCGGAGGCACTCGCGGGAGTGGGGCCAGTCCTGCGTTTCGCAGCCGAAGAAGAAGTGGTGGCCGGGGATGACGAGGACTTGGCGGTGCTTGAGGCGCTCGTAGAGCTCGGCGGAGGTGATGGGGAGGCCGGGGAACCAGAGCCAGAGGAAGAGCGCTCCCTCGCTGCGGTGCATCATCCACGGAAACTTTTCGCCGAAGGCTTCTTTCGCGACGGCTTGGGCGAAGCGGGATTTCTGCTCGTAGAAGGGGCGGATGACATCGCGGCTGAGGGTGAGGATTTCGCCGCTTTGGATGAGGGGCAGGGCGATCTGCTGGCCGCCGCTGGGGTTGGCGAGACCGGTGATGGCCGTCATGGAGGAGAGGGCGCGGATGATTTCCGGCGGGCCGATGACGATGCCGGTGCGGGTGCCGGGCAGGCCGAGCTTGGAGAGGCTGAGGGTGAGGATGATGTGCTTGTCCCAGAGCGGCTTCGCGTCGGTGAAGATGATGCCGGGGAAGGGGGCACCGTAGGCGTTGTCGATGATGAGGGGGATGCCGTTTTCCTGTGCGATGGCGGAGAGGCGGGCCATTTCCCCGTCGCTGAGTACGTTGCCGGTGGGGTTGGTGGGGCGGGAAACGCAGAGCGCGGCGATGTCCGGGCCGATGGGGAGGTGGTCGAAATCGATGTGATACTTGAACTCGTGCTCACCGGTGGTCTCGATCTCCGGGCGCATAGCGAGGAACATGCCGGGATCGAGTCCCTGCGCTGCGTAGCCGATGTATTCGGGGACGAGGGGGAAAAGGATCTTGCGGCGGGAGCCGTCGGGCATTTCCCCGGCGAGGAGATTGAAGAGATGGAAAAATGCCGTCTGCCCGCCGCAGGTGAGGCCGACGTTTTCCGGCGAGATGTCCCAGCCGAAGGTGTCGCGCATGAGATCCGCGATGGCGGCGATGAAGGCGGGGTTCCCCTGCGGCGGATCGTAGGTGCTGAGGAAACGGTTCGCGGCGGCGGGGTCGGCGGTGATCGCGGCGAGGCGCTCGCGCCAGATGGCGTTCACGGCGGGGATCTGGGCGGGCTGGCCGCCGCCAAGCATGCGGAGATCGGGGCCGCCGTTGGCAAGGGCGTGGCCGAGATCGTCCATGAGTTCGCCGATGCCGCTGCCGCCCGCGAGGCCGGAGCCGATTTTCGAAAAGGAGAGGTTCATCGCGCGGGATGATGGCGGGATGGGCGGGGAAGGGAATTCCGAATTCGCCGGGCTGGCAGGAAGATTCAACCGCGAATGGACGCGAATCCGACTTCGCCGAGGCAACGACGGACAGGTGGGCGCGAATGAAGAGGGTGAAAATTTGACCACGGAGACACGGAGGACACAGAGGGCGTGGAAACATAATCCCAGGGTTTCAGATCGAAGGCTCTGTGTTCTTTGTGTCTCTGTGGTGGAAAATCATTGCCATGCGGCGGAAGTGCTCGGTGGTTGCAAAGCGGCGGGAGGCGCGGCAGTTTTGCGGGGAGATGAGCTTTGATTTCGACACCGTGATCCCGAGGAAAGCGACGGGATGCATCAAGTATGACCGCAAGCCGGAGCTGGATCCGTTCTGGGTGGCGGACATGGATTTCGTTTCCGCGCCGTGTATTCTCGATGCCCTGCACAAGCGGATCGATCACGGCATTTTCGGCTACGCGCAGGCACATGTGGGGGTGGGGGAGGCCATTGCGGGTTATCTGGAAACAAGGCGCGGCGTCGCGCTGAACGCGGATCACCTCGTCCATCTCGGCGGGCTGGTGCCGGCTCTTTCACTCGCGGTGCGCGCGTACTGCAAGCCGGGCGAGGAGGTGATGACCTGCACGCCGGTGTATCCGCCTTTCCTCGGCGTCCACAAGGATGACGAGGGTGCCGTGCTGCTGGCGGTGGATCATGTTTTCAAGGACGGGCGGTGGGGGTTCGATTGGACGAAAATGGAGGAGGCCATCTCCGGGAAAACGAAAGTCTTCCTTCTTTGCAATCCGCAGAATCCGCTGGGTCGCGTCTTCAGCGCGGCGGAGGTGGTGAAGCTCGCGGAGTTCTGCGAGGCGCATGATCTCACGCTCGTTTCCGACGAGATCCACTGCGACCTCATCCTCGACGAGGAGCGCACGCCGCATTTCTCCGCACTGAACCTTCCCGCGCATCTCGCCAAGCGCACGATCACCCTGCTTTCCCCGAGCAAGACATGGAACATCGCGGGGCTGGGCTACGCGTTCGCGATCATCCCGGACGATACGATCCGCCGGAAATTTTCCGCGGCCCGCGGCCACACGCTCGCGGAGATCAACGCGCTCTCCTACCACGCCGCCGAGGCCGCCTACCGCGATGGCGAGCCGTGGCGGCGGGAACTCATTTCCTACCTGAAAGCGAACCGCGACGAGCTCGCCCGCTTCGTGACAGAAGAGTGTGAAGGCCTCACCATCCACCCGCCGGAAGCGACCTATCTCGCATGGATTGATGCCCGTGCGCTCGCAGTGCCGAACCCGGCGGACTTCTTCGAGAAAGAGGCCGGGCTGTTCCTTTCCGACGGCACGTTTTTCGGCTGGCCGGGGTTTGTGCGTTTCAATTTCGCCTGCCCGCGCGAGAGGATGCTTGAGGGGCTGGGGAAAATGAAGGCGGCGATCGATGCGCGAAAAAACGCTTGATGGCGCACAGAATTATGTGCTAAATCTAACATGTGAATATGGTTCTCAAGGAGGATGTGCTCAGCCTGACGGATTTCGCACGAAACACCAAGCTCCACACGGTGGAGCTGGCAGCAAGCGGACGTCCGCGGATTTTGACGCAGAATGGCAAGGCGGCTGCTGTGGTTCTTTCTCCGGAAGCTTACGAGAGGCTGTCCTACGACGCGGGAGAATACCGTTTGAACGAAAAGCTACGTGAGGCCATCGAACGACATCTCGCCGGAGAGTGGGGCGTTCCGGGAAAAGAGGGGATGGCGTCATTGAGGGAGGAAACAGCGGCCAGGCGGAAATCACGGAAATGAACTTCCGCTATTTTCTGGATGATGCCGCGCGACTTTCGATCCGCGAGGAGTTGGTCTGGTTGGAAGAGAAGTTGGGTGATGAGACCGCCGATATCTGGATGGAGGCTCTGGAAAAATGCCTCGATGCGATTACAGTCCACCCGGAGCGGAACGGCTTCGCACCGGAAAGCGCATGGTTGGTGGCCGGGGCTGAAATCAGGCAGAAACGCTTCCGCCCTTGGAAAGGAAAGCCGGGATGGAGGGTGCTTTACGTGATTGATGCGGATGCCCGCAAGGTGAAGATCCTCCAAATCCGCAGCGAGCGGCAACCTTGGCTGGAAGGATAGCCGTGATTTTTTCTAAAGGCTGTTCGCGAAGGCCGTGGCGGGCATCGCTTTCGAGCCTTCGGGTTGCACCTGGGAGAGGGCGAGAGCGCCATCACTGCAGCCGATGAGGAGCTGGCCTTCGTGGACGGCGAGTTCGCCGGGGGCGAGGGGGTGGTGGGCGATTTCCACGGGCGGGAAGATTTTCAAGCGTTTCGTTTTCCCTTTCACGGGCACCTCGGTGAAGGTGCCGGGCCAGGGGTGGTAGGCGCGAATGAGGCGTTCGAGGTCGGCGGCGGGCTTGCTGAAATTGAGGCGTCCTTGCTCTCGTTGGAGCTTCGGAGAATAGGTGACTTCGGCTTCATTCTGCGGGATTCCGGCCTTGGGATTTACAGCAAGCATATCCAAGGCCTCGGCGAGCGCGGTGGGGCCGAGATCGGCGAGGCGGTCATGGAGCTCACCGGCGGTTTCATTTTTCCCGATGGGAATGCGTTGCGCAGAAATGATGTCCCCGGCGTCGAGTTCGCGGATCACGCGCATGACGGTGATACCCGTCTCGGCGTCGCCATTCTCGATGGCGGATTGGATGCAGGACGCGCCGCGGTATTTCGGCAGCAGGGAGGCGTGGAGGTTGATGATCCCTTTCTTGGCGGCCTTGCGGACGTCCTTTCCGATGATCTGCCCGTAAGCCATCACCACGATGATGTCCGGGCGGAGATCCGTCAGCGCCTCGGCGATCTCGATGATCCGCTCCGGCTGCCAGACGGGGATGCCATGTTCGAGGGCAAGTGTTTTGATTTCCGGGGGAGCCGTCTCGCTGTGGCTGCGACCGACGGGTTTGTCCGGCTGGGTGATCAGCAAGCAAGGCCGCGGCCCGTGCGCGAGCAGATGGCGAAAGGTGGGGAGCGCGATGTCCCCGGTGGCGATGAAGGCGAGTTTCATGGAGAAGAAAGTGATCAGTTAACAGTGATCGGTGAGCAGTGGAAGACTTTGGTGTGGCGGGATTTTCTCAACCACAACCGAGTGATTGCGGTGTGGGACGCCTTCAGGGCTGCCGCCGCAACATTCCCCATGCCAACGAGACTCGCGACAGTTCAATGATGAAGAACTTCGTGTCGCCCACCAACACCTTGAGAGCTTACTGCCGAGCTGGTTCGGCTTCCCTAGATGGGTGTGACTGAATACGCGGCCTGATTCATGGCGAGGCAGGCTTGTTGGGAGCGGGTATCCGGAAATCCGAAAAGCCCATCACCCGCAGCACATTCTCTCTCATTGAAAACAAATATTACCATCCGCGTGGCGGGATTAAACGGCCACTGGGTTTCACAGATGGGGCGCAGGATTTTCTCATCAGGGATGACATAGTCGATTTTCACCCGATACGGGGATGCGGATGAAGCCGGGGCATCCAGTATCAGGCGCGAATTGGGACGCAGGCGGAGTGGTTCTGTTTCCTTTTCTCTGAAAAGGATCTCCAAGGAAAAGAGCCGCCGATTTTCCAATCGGCGACCCCTATCAACCCGGAGAAAACCCATTAACTCCGGGAAACTTTTCAATCAATTCCGGCGGCGGCGCACCAGGGCGAGTATGCCGAGGGAACCGAGCAGTACTGCTACGTTTGGCTCGGGGATGGCCATCAACACTACATCGTTGCCGCCAGTGAAGGTGCCGACACCGGGTGAGGTTTGATTACCGAAGTAGCTGATCTGGAACTGTTGTCCACCCAGCGTGTAGGTGTTCCCGTCGATTGGGGCGTTGCTGAATAATGTGCCGGCGATTGGATCCGAATCATTATTGGCGAGGATGAAGAACAACTCATTTACGGCGGGAGTGTAGCCCATGGTGATGGAGAGCAGGCCGGAGAGGGAAACGGTGCCAGTGACATTCACCTGATCGTAGCCTGTGCCAACAGCGGAACCATCGATTTCAATTCCAAGGGTTCCAGCGTTGGAGTAGTTGCCGGTGTTCTGGATGCTTGGGCTGGTGCCTGGGGCGTGGGTGCCTCCGTTTAGAACCGTCAACGCCCCGACCGTGCCCGAGCCACCAAGCGTGCCTCCGGAGTTGACAGTGGTGATGCTGGTGGAAATGTTACCGTTCACGACCAAGGTTCCTGCGCTTACGTTGGTTGCGCCGGTGTAAGTGCTGGTATTGGAGAGGGTAAGAGTGCCGGTGCCAGTTTTGGTCAGGCCGAGGGTGCCGGTGGTGTTCTGGATTACGCCGCCGAAAGTGCTGGTTTGGTCGTTGTTGCCTACCGAAAGCGCGTAGGTGCCGGCCCCGGCGTTGTTGTCAATCGTGCCGGCCCCGCTCAAGCCGTTGAGGCTGGTGGTCGCTTGGCCGTTAAGATCGAGGTTGCCGCTGAGGCTCAGGTTGCCTTTGCCGCTGCCGCTAGGCAGGGCGTTGGTAGCGTTCATGCGCAGGGTAGCACCGGAATTGACGGACGTATTGCCCACGTAGGTATTGGCCGAGCCGAAACGCACGACGCCGCCCGCACTGTTCGATGAGGCGATGGTAAGGCCACCGCTGCCCATGGAGGTGGAGATTGACCCGGTTACATCCAGCAAACCGCCGCTCTCAAACGCATCCAAGGTGGAAGCGGATTGCAGGTCAATCGCCCCGCTGAGGGTAACCGCGCCAGCCGCCGCCGCCACATAGGCGTATTGGATGATGGCAATGCCTGAGCCACCGGCTGCTCCGGTGCCGCCAGCTCCGCCGCCGCCACCTGTATTCGCCGTCCCGGCGGTATTAGAGCCACCTGCGCTCCCATTGCCACCGCCTCCCACGCCGCCAGCTACTGATCCGCTATCCGAACCACCGCCACCGCCGCCGCCATAAAACGATCCTGTAATGGTTCCGAGTGTTCCCGCACCGCCGACGCTTGTGCCGTTAGACCCGGCTGCGGAATCGCCGCCACCACCACCGGCTCTGTAGCCGCCGTGAACGACTCCACCCAAATTTCCGGAACCGCTGGTTCCGCCCACTCCCCCGCCTAAGACACCGCCACCACCGCCACCGGCGGCAGTATTCGCGCCGATCGAACTCGCACCGCCCGCTGTGCCATTGGCAGCATTACCTCCTCCCGTCCCTCCTGCTCCCACCACGACGGCGGTGGTGCCGGCAGCAAGTGCCTGTGAGGTGAGGTTTAAGACTCGTCCGCCGCCGCCGCCTGCGGCGTAAACGACGTTATTCGTTCCACCGCCGCCGCCGCCGCCGGCGCCGACGATCAATTGATTGGAAGAGGCGACTGACAGCGGAAGGAAGAGGGAACCCGGAGCGGTGAAGGTGTGGATCACATTTCCCATGGAAAAGGTGATGGTTCCGCCTGTTCCCGTGTTATCCGGAGCGCCCTGCACCATGACCACGCCGCCGTTTAAGACCACGTCGTTCGTTAAAGTCCGGCCACCACCCGAGTCAGTAATGGCGAGCGTGCCCGAATTGACCTGAATGTCACTGGCGGCAGCGATCGAACCGGTGGTGGCAAGGGTAAGCCCGCCCCCATTGAGCGTGGTGCTGCCGGTGTAGGTGCTCGCGCCGCTGAGCGTGAGCGTGCCGGCGCCGGTCTTCTCGAGCGTGCCGTCGCCGGAGATCGCCGTGAGCTGCTGCGAGTTGGTGGAAATGTCGTATTTCAGCACCGAAGCCGCGCCGAGTGTGAGCGCACTCCAATTCCGCGGAGCGGTGATGGTGGCCGTATTGCCAGCCGTGACACCCGTGGCGCGGAGGTTCAGCGCATTGATTTGCGCACTCGCACTCGCCGAAATCGGCAGCGCCTGGGTCGCGGCCGAGGCGGTGAAAGTTCCCGTCACAAACTGCCCGATGCCGCCCGAGTTGCTTTGCACGTTATAGGTGAGCGAGGGCGACCCAGCGATCGTCTCCGTGCGCCCTACTCCAAAGGTGCGTGAGTCGTTCACCCAAACTTGGAGCGTGTAATCGAGGTTCGTGTTGAGGTTGTTCAGAGTGATGCTGCCGGTGCCATTGTCCGAGTAGCGCCCATTGTTCGCGATGATTTTGTAGGCTGCTGAGAGATTATTGTAGTTCGGAGAAACGTTGCCACCGTTCGGATTGTAACCATTGTGGGTTGCTCCGCTGGTGAAGCCGTCGGTGTCGCCGCTGCCGCTGAAGGTCGTGAAGCTGACTCCGTTAATCGTGGAGGCACCGTTAAAGATGTAGGCGCGGTCATGCGCCCCGGTCGTCACCACATCAGCATCCGCCGACATCGTCGTAGCGGCACCCCATGTGATGGGAGCGGCATGGGCGGACGGCACGGCTACTAGCGCGGCGAGGGTGAAAAGATGAGGGCGGAATGGATTGGAACTGCGTTGTTTCATAGGTTTTGGGGAATGGGAAATGACTGTCCTGAAATATTCAGGAGTAAGTCGCGCCCAGTTAGGATAAAAATCGAGAAGTCCACCATACCCCAAAATTGGGGTATGGGTGCAAAACAGTCAGGATAGAGGTAGAAAGGGGGGGGCGCCCCGCTCCCCCCTCCGAACCGGAGATACGCGCAGTTTGACTCTCTCTCTAGCTTGATCGCCCTGATGTTAGCCATTAATCATCTGAGTTGGCGTCGCGCACTTTCCCGGTATTATCACGAAAAAAAAGGGTCGCCGATCCTCCAACCGACGACCCCTATCAACCCGGAGAAAACCCATTCACTCCGGGAAATTTCCCAATCAATTCCGGCGGCGGCGCAGGAGGACGAGCATGCCGAGGCCGCCGAAGAGTGCGGCGGAGGGTTCCGGGATGGTAAGTACATGGATCGCATTTACCTGAAGGCCACTCCGTTCGCCTGGCGCCCGCCGCTGTAGGTACCCTCCCAAAAGATCGTGGAGTCTCCGGCATAAAATCCGTCGTAACACGTCCCCCAAGACTGGAAGGGAGAATGATAAGACATAGCGATCGGGGCGTCAGGGTTGTGTGACTCTCCAGCGCCCGCATTGGTGGTGAGCCATGTGACACCTCCGTAGGGGAGGTTCCCACCACTGCCCATATTCATGGCCTTGATGGAAGTCGCTCCGGTGGGGACGACCCAGGAAGTGTCGGTGGGGTTGTTGATGGTTTGATACGAGTAGCTGATCGTCGTTGCCGCAGATGCGGAACCGGCGAGTGCGAGCGCCGCAAGCGCGGCGATGTGTTTTGGCGTTGGTTTCATTTTTTTTGGTTTTTGGATTCTAGAAATTGCTTTTGGGGTGAAGGCCGTTAATAGAGCTGGTGGCCAAACCAGAGGCGGGGAAAAATCCCTCATATCCACCCTCCCCCAATCCTCTTCGCGGGGGCAGCGGTCTGTTTGTAATGAGATTGCAGGGTGGAGGCAACCATGCAAGCTGGGGGTAGTGCAGAACCGGCTGAAATTCATGGACTGGTGGAGGGTGTTATTCCTGCTGTGCATTCCCCTGCAGTTGGTGGCGGCTCCTGTGAATTTCAAATCAGTCCAAGCTACCTTCCATGGCGGCGCTCCGGAGGCGTTGCTGAAAACCATCGATAGGAAAGACGCTTCGCCTGATGGCTGGTGCGTGACTCCGAAATTCGGGCAAATGCAGTCGATCCTGTTCATCGCCGAGAAGCCGGTGGATGCGGACTTACTGAATCTCACGCTGTTTTTCATGTCCGGCCGTCCGAATGCGTCGTTCGCTGATTTCTCAGTGCATTTCACGACTGATCCCGAACCGGGTTTCGATGGAGTGTGGCAGGATCTGCCGATCCTCAACTACGGCGCGACCTACTACCGTCTGCAAAAAGGACAGGAAAACCGGCTCCAAGCTGCCGAGGAGCCCGCCTCTATAACCGGGACGATACCGGACAATCTCTACTGGATTAAGGCGCGAACCCATGGCAAGGCGATCACCGGCTTCCGGATCAACGTGTTTCCGCTGCAGCGCAGTGGATCACCGTCCACGGAGCCGGTGATGTCATGGGCTCCTGATAATGGGGATTTCGTGCTGACGGAATTTGCAGCGGAGATCATTTCCACGACGTCGAACATGGCCTTGGGAGCATCGGTCACGGCATCCCATCCGCTGTATACCGGATACGTTACCATGTCATCCGCTGCCCTGACCGATGGCTGGCCGTCAACGATCGCCCATCCGGAGGATCACCAATTTAACAAGGATTTCCATTTCGATATCGACCTAGGAACGGCGCGATCCATCGACCATCTCAGCCTGCGCCAGCGCGGGGACAACTTCAACCTGGACCGCTTCGGGAAAATGCGCGTGAAGCTTTACGAACAGGATCCCAAGACGGGCGCGGAGCCGGTATGGCAAGTCCTCCATCGGGCGGATGGCTCGTATCCCAAGGTGGGTGAGGTGGACATGCTGCATGCCTCGCACGGCAAGGGAACATTCAGCGGGCGTTATCTGCGGATTTCCTCCGAAAGTGGTGTGCTGGGTGCGCCGATGCTGGCCGAGGTGGAGGTCTATGAAAGGCGCACGCCCCGGCTGGTGTCCGTGCAGGCGGACTACCGGACGCTTCCCACCCGGCAGGGGATCAAGGTTCCGCCCGGTGTGCTGCGTCTCGGGATGCAACTGGAAATCCCGCAATCCGGCAGGCCGCGCACCAGCCTTTTCCGCTGGAGAGTTCAAGAAATCAGCGGAATTTGGCAGCCATCGGACTCATTGCTGCTGGAAATCCCGTGCCCTCCCGCCGGAGATTACACCTTGCAAGTTCAGGCGGGGCACAGCGACGGGACATGGGATGCCTCGCAGCTCACTATTCCGATGTCGGTTCTCATCCCATTCACCAGCAGTCGGACATTTTTCTGGCTGATGGCAGGGATCACACTCGCGGCAGGAGGAACGCTTGTCGCGCTTGTCTCGCGCCGCCGCATTTCCAGGCTGAAGGCGCAGGCCGCGCTCTCCGCCGAGCGCAACCGGATCGCCCGCGACATGCACGACGATGTGGGCGCGCGGCTGTCCCAGCTTTCCTTCATGCTCAAGGTGCTCGGCAGCGATGCATCCCTGCCGGATTCCGCGAGAGATCATGTGGAACAAATCACCGATGCCGCCGGCGAGGCGCTCGGCTCGCTGGATGAGGTCGTCTGGACGGTCAATCCGAAGAACGACCGGCTCGACGCCCTTTGCCGTCACCTTTGCAGCCACGTCACCCGATACCTCGCGCCGCTCGGGATCGCATGCCGGATCGAAAGCGCACCGGCATGGCCGGATATCGGGATTTCCTCCCAAGTCCGCCACCAAGTCACCATGGCCGTCAAGGAAGCCCTGCAAAACGTGGTCAAGCATTCCAAGGCCAGCGAGGTGACGCTCACCCTAGCGATGGACCAAAGACACTTCGTCATCCGCGTCTCCGACAACGGCTGTGGCCTGTCGGAACATCCGGAGAAAAGCGACCGCAACGGCTTGGAAAACATGAAGTCCCGGCTTGTCGGCATCGGCGGGATCTGTGACATTCATGCTTCGGTTACAGGTGGCGCGGAAGTCGAGATGCGGGTGCCTGTCCGGTAATTTTTTCCAACCCCGCCCATGCCCATCCGCACCGCCATCATCGAGGACAACGCATCGTTCGCCCGGATGTTTGAGAAATACTTCAAGCGCCCCGGCTCCGAGGTGCTCTGCGTCGCGGTCTATGGCACGGCGGAGGAAGCCCTGGAACATCTGCCTGGGGATGCGCCGGAGGTCGCGATGGTGGACATCAACCTGCCCGGCATGAGCGGCATCGAGTGCATCTCCCGGCTGCGTGAACTCTGCCCGGAGCTGCTGTGCATCGTTCTCACGACCTTCGAGGAGGATACCCTGATTTTCGAGGCGCTCAAGGCCGGAGCATGCGGTTATCTGCTCAAACGCTCCTCGCCGGACGAACTCACGGAAGCCATCAAACAAGCGGTTTCCGGCGGTGCGCCGATGTCGCCGCAGATCGCTCGCCAGGTGGTGGGTTTCTTCCAATCGCGCCCGCCGCGCCGGGACGAAAGCGTGCTCAGCCCCCGCGAACGGGAAATCATCGACCTGTTAGCCAGCGGCCTGCTCTACAAGGAGATCGCACTGAAGCTGGATCTGAAGTTCGAGACCGTACGGAGTTATGTGAAAAAGATCTACGAAAAGCTCCATGCCCATTCAAGGACAGAGGCGGTTTCAAAATGGAAGGGCAGATGACGGGGGGATGATCTGCGGTGGAATTTTTGAGTGCTTGTTAGAAATTCTGTAGCCCCAGCTTGGTGATGCGGGAGCGCGATGTCTCCGGTGGAGATGAAAACTAGGGTCATGGGGAAGATGGACGAACCGCCAAGACGCCAAGGAAGAGGTTATGAAATTCAGGTGGATTTCCTTCTCCTGAGACCAAATGAGGGATGGCGGCGGTCATGGCTGATCCGCTTGTGGAAAATTGTAGGCACGGACTATCGGCCAAGCTCGGATTTGATCTGATCCCAAGAGCGATGTGTGGATGGGTCGGACTTCATTTCGAGGATTCTCCGCTTGGCTTCATCCGAGCCGTCATCCTGGTCGGCAAGAACTGCTGGAAGGGAGCCGAGAAGTTCCGCGGCAAGCAATGCCCGTTGATCCTCGGGGAGGTTCATTGCTTCATGGTGGATCTGGACGGCGGTCATTATCGTTCTTGCTTGAGGCAGACAGGATATCTATCGCTTGATTAAATTCAAGGACTAGGTGTGCGTTGCTTGGTTGTGGAGGTGAACGCTAATGTGGGTGGTGGGAATATGGATAAGGTTTTTTTAACCCCTCTGCGGTCGAAGTGATCGGTTGTGCCTCACGGGACGATCTCCGCGATCAGGCGGTAGAAGCGTTTGGAAGCGCTTGCTGCGGGCAGGGTTTCGGTGAAGGTGACGGGGGTGCGCGGGGTTTGGGTAGTGGGCTGGTCGGTGGTGACGGCGGGTTGGCTGGCCCAGGGGGTGGTGCCGTTCCTTTCGGCGAGGGTGATCCAGCTTGCGGGGTTGAGGTCGGGGTTTGCCTGGAGGCGGAGGCGGATGCCGACGATGCCGGTGGCGGAGGTGGCGGAGAGGAGCTGGATCTCGCGGCTGGCTCCGCTGGTGGTGACGCGGGAGATGCGGAGGGTGGCGGGATCGGGGTCGCGGGTTTTGGGGAGGGTGGCGAGGGCTGCTTCGAGGAGGTTGGGGACGCCGTCCTTGTCGGGGTCTGCGGTGGGGCCGGAGATTTCGGGGTCGGCGACTTCGGCGGGGGTGAAGTTTGCGGCCTGCCATGTGCCGAAGCCGGGGGCTTGGTAACCGGTGTAGGTAACGGCATCGACCCAGCCGCGATCCTCGCCGAGGGGGGAGCCGCTGCCTTTCTGGTAGCGCCAAGTGATTGTATGGTTCCCGGCGGGGATGTCGATGGTGACGGGTGCCCAATCGGTCATGGTGATGCCGGAGATGGAGGCGGGGACGGTGAGGCCGGGGGCGATGACGGAGAGGGTGTGGGCGGTGCTGCGGGAGGAGACGCGCCAGCGGAAGCCGAGGGTGCCGGGGCCGGTGAAGGTGGCGGTGAGCTCGGTGAGGGAGTTTGCGGCGATGGGCGGGGAGGATGCGGCGTCCCGGCCATCGTAGCTGTGGAGGTATTGGCCGAACCATGGGGCGCTGCCGGTGGTAGTCCAGGCCTGGCTTTCCGGGGTGTCGAGGGCTTTCCAGAGCGGCGTGGAGAAGACGGCCGTGGCGGCGATGTTGGTGGTGACGGGGACGGTGAGGGCGGCGAGGGCGCTGTTGTTGACGGCGGGGTTCGCGGAGATCCAGTGGCGGAAGGTGTCTCCGGAGAGGGGCGTGGCGGTGAGGGTGACGGAGGTATTTTTCGGATAGAGGGCCATCTGCGGGGAGATGGCGAAGGAGCCGCCGGGGGCGGTGACGGCGACGGCGTAGAGGGCGGATTGGGCATCCTTGGGATTGGTTCCGTTGAGGTATTCTTGGAGGGTGGTGCTGCCGTCGGAGTCGGAGTCGGAGGCGGCGTTGTGCTGGGTGATGGTGATGTAGTGGAGGAGTTCCCAGGCGTCGGGGATGAGGTCGTTGTCCTCGTCCTCGGTGAGGGCGTTGACGCCTTTCATGGTGACGGTGGAACCGATGGGGGCGGCGGTGGTGTTGGTGAGGAGAAGGTAGTAATCCTGCGAGCGGACGAAGGGCCAGGTGTCGCCGAGGGGGCGGTTGATGTTTAAAGAGGCGGGGAGGGTGTTCGCGCTCTGGGCGTGGGAGGTGACGGCGGCGGAAGGATCGGGCGGTGCGCCCTGTTCGAGTTTCACGCGGACGCCGGTGGCGGTGTGGAGGGTGTCGATCTTCACGCGGGTGGCATCAGCGGGGACGGGGAAACGGAAGAGGCGCTGCCCGCCGGGCGGGAGGGTGAGGGTGACGACGCCGGTGTCGTAGGCGAGCGCTTGGTCGAAGTGCGGGGTGGGCGCGGAGACGGAGGAGGAGACGTTAAAGGAGCCGCCGGTGGCTCCGTAGAAGCCGAGGTAGTAGGTGTGCCCGGGGCGTAGGGGAGGGATGGGAAACGAGATGCCGCCGGGGGCGAGGGTCGTTTGGTATTTTCCGGTTGCGACTTTGTTTTTCTCGTCGGTGCCCCAGTGGTTGAAGGTGGCGGCGGTGGCGCTGGCGGGCGTGTAGGAAAACGGGGGCAGAGTGTCGCGGATGTAGAGCTGGGCGTTTCCGCTGATGCGGGTGAAGGCGGGGAGCCAGGCGGCGGGGAGGCCATCGCGCGGGATGGTGAGGCGGTAGTAGCGCCAGTCCTTTTCGGCGAGGTTCTGTGCGGTGAGCGGGGCGGTGGTGGTGAGGCTGATGTCGGTGACGACGCCGGAGTGTGCCTTGAGCCGGTAACGGCTGGAGGTGCGGACGAGGCCGACGGGATCGGATTTCACGCCGATGAACCAGCGGCCGGGCTGGAGGCGGTCCGGCTGGAGGGACTTGTCGCTGATGGCGGAGAAATTCGCGGCCTCGGACTCGGTGCCGATCATGCGGTGCTGGAAGAGGTAGTCGCCCGCGGTGCCGGTGGAGCGGTGGTCGGTGGTGGGGATGCCGCCGGGGCGGACATAGACGTTGGGGTTGCCGTTGGAGGACTCTAGGAAAAAGCGGATGAGGCCGAGGTTTTCCTCCGGGATATCGATGGCGTAGAAGTCCCAGTGATCTTGTGCGAGCTGGATGCCGACGCCGACGCTGTCGGGTGCGCCGGGGTTGGTGTCGCCGGCGTGGGCGTTAAAAGTTTCCGGGAGCGTCCACGGTGCGGCGGAAAGGGAGACCGGCTCGCTGCGGATCACGAAATCGGTGGTGCCGACGCCCTCGACCTCGATGAACCAGGTGGAGCCGGGGACGAGGAGTGGCGGCACGATGAGGGCGGTGCGGCCAACCATGGTGACGGGCGCGGTTTTCCCGAAATCCGCCTCGGACTGGTAGAACTTCACGACGGGCGAGCCTTGGTCGAGGGTGACCAGCCAGCCGAGGATTTCCGCGCCGCCGAGCTGCTCGGGGACGGGGACGCGGTAGAAGTGCTTCTGCTTGTCGGCGAGGGTGCGGGCGTCGGTGTGGGAGAGGCCGTTGGCTTCGTTGAGCGTTTCCGAGAAATTCAGGGAGGCGGGGCGGAGGATGTCGATGGAGAGCGTGGCCGAGGCGGCGGAGTAGGCGGAGGGCGCGGTGCCTCCGGCGCGGAGGGCGATGGTGTAAGTGCCGGGCGCGGGGTTGGCGAGGTTGACGATGGCCTTGTCTTTTTTGATCGCGGTGCCGGAGGTGCCGCCGAAGACACCGTAGCTTTCCGTGGCGAGGACGGGGGAGGGCAGGATGGTGCCGGGGATGACGGCGATGGAGGCTTCGCCCGCGCGGTCATTGAGGCGGAACTGGAGGTTGTTGATGCCAGCCGGGATGTTGATGGTGAGGAATTTTACCTCGGCGGGTTCCAGGGAAACGGCGCGGGTGATGCCGCTCCCATCGATGGTGCCGAGAGCCTCGACGGCGAGGGGGCCGAGGTTCGTGAGGGTGGCGGAGGCGGAGCCGGTGCCGATGGTTTTCGATGCGATGGACGGCCCCTGCCCCTCGCTGACGGCGGCGATGTAGTAGTCGCCGGGGATGAGGAATTCCTCGCCGTTTTTCGGAAGGAGGGTGAAGCGTTCGTCGCCGCCTTTCTGGATGTGGACGCCGCCCTTGAGGTCGGGGTAGGTGGAGTTGTTGGTGTCCGGGACATGGCCGTGGCGGACGCGGAGGGTGAAATCCCCCTGCACGGTAATGAGGGAAAGCGCCCACGAACGGGTGGAGGGCGGGACGGTGATTTTATGCACCGCGGGCATGCGCGGCTGGTCGATGGCGATTTCCGCGGAGGCTCCGATTTCCGAGAGGTCGGAAACGGGCACAGTGTAATCCTCGCCGAAGGCGAAGGTCTCGATGGTGAAGCTGCGGGGGCTGATGAGGGTGGTGCTGCGGTTGTCGATGCCGACGAAGTAGGTGCCGGGCTGGAGCGGGCGGTCGCGGGCGGCGACGAAGTATTGCTGGGAGCGATCCTTGTCGGTGCTGGTGCCGTAGAAGGGGTCGTTGGTGAGCTTCGTGTAATCGTTGAGCTGCGTCCATTGGTGGAGGGTGGGCCAGGCGGTGTGGTCGGAATCGACGGAGGGGCTGGCGGTGGCCTCCAGGGGTTGGTCGCGGCGGACGAAGAGGGCGGGCTTCCCGGAGTGCGGGCCGGTGAGGCGGACGCCCCATGCTTTCCAGCGAGGCTCATCGGGGATGACGACGCGGAAAGGGAGGATGTCGGTGAGGCCACCGGCGTTGGTGACGGTGATGCTGCCGCCATCGAAATCGAGGGTGGGGATTTCCGCGCCGGGATCGAAGAGCATGACGGAGACCGATCCGGTGGCGCGCGCGTAGGTGTTGCCGCTGGAGCGGACGGTGACGCGGTAGGTGCCGGGGATGGCGCGGTAATTGATCTGCCCGCCGACAGTGTCCGTGGAGGCGAACTGGCTGGGGCGTCCGCCGACGAAGCCGAGGGTGCCGAGGCCGGGAGGAACCGGAAGGCCGGTGTCGCTGCCGGTGATGAGGCGGAGGGAGAAGTTGGATGCCCCAAAGTCCCTGTCATTGCGGATCGTGAAACCGTAGGGTGTGGCTCCCTCGGGGCGGGCGGGCACGGTGAATTCATAGGCCGTGATTTCTGCCGCCTCTAGGTCGTAGGAAACATCCTTGGGCACGCCGACGGTGAGGGGTGAGATCGGGGAAATGGGGATCTGTCCCCGGGTGATAAGGGTGAGATCGCAGGTGCCGCCGCCGGTTTTGGTGACGGTGGGGTTCTGCCCTAGGGAGGTGGCGGCGATGTAGTAATCACCGGGCTCGATGACGCCCGTTTCGGTGTCGGGAAGCAGCGCCCAGTGATCGCCCTGGCCGATGAGCTTGGCGGTGGAGCCGCCCTTCGTGGAGGGGGTTGTGCCGGTGTCGAAGGCGGGGATGTGGTTGCGGCGGATGGTGATCATGCCATCGCAGACGGCGGGCGGGGTGTCGGCGGTGGTGCTTTGCTGGAGTTTCATCCGCCAGCTCGAAAGTCCGGGCGGGACGGTGACCTTGAAGAAGCGGTGATCCCTTTCCGCGAGGGCGGGGATGAACTCAGGCGACGTGGTGTTGTCGTGGGGGATTTCGGTGATGTCGTAATCGAGATTTTCGCCGATGGCATCGACGCGGATCGTGTAGGACATGGCGGGCGTGGCGGGATTGGTCACGGTGTTGACGGAGGTGTCCTTGGTGACGCCGATGGTGTAGGTGCCCGGCTCCATGGGCGCTCCGTAGGCGGCGATGAAACCGCGCCCGGTGTGGACACCGCCGGTGGAGTTGCTGGGGATGGCGGAGTAGTCGCTGGCCTGCGCCCATTGCGCACCCTCCGCCCATGCGGCGCTGTCTGAGCTGAGGCCGTTGGTGGTGGTGAAGGTTTTCGGCAGGGCGGTGCCTTTCATGATGACCATGCGGGGAGTGCCGGAGGTGACGTTGGTGAGTCTGAGATAGACGCCCTTGATCGCGTCGTTTTCCGGGACGACGAGGGTGAAGTAGCGCCAGCTTTCCGCGATCTGGCCGGTGACGGAATGGGAGCGCGTTTCGCCGAGGGTTTCGAGGACGGGCCAGTTGTCGTTGAAGATGCGGAAACGGAGGGTGCCGGAGCCGTTGGGAAAAGCGGCGGCGGCGGGGTTCGCGCGGATGGCGAGGGTGTGGACGCCGGCTTCCGGCTCGTGGATGGAGACGAGCACCGGATGCGGGGTGGTATTCTGCCCGCCGACCCAGCCGTAGCCGTTGTTCGCGCTGGTGGTGCCGGGAAAGGGTTTGGGGATGGCGTTTCCAGGGACGATGGACACGCCGGGATTTCCCGCACGATCCGTGATGTATGACTCCAGCAATCGCGTGCCGGGAGGGACGGTGACGCGGTAGAAGGCCATGTCACCGGCGGGCAGATCGAAGGTGGCGGATACGGGTGATGCGGAAAGCAGTCCGAGATTGACCACCGGAGCCGGGGCGCGCGAGGTGAGGGTTCCGGACGTGGGGCCGGCGCCGAGATTCGCGGTGGCGGGCGAGTTCCCCTGGCTGACGATGGCGGTGTAGTAGGTGCCGGGAGCGATGTGTTCCTGGCCGTGTTCCGGGAGGATGGTGAGGGTTTCCGATCCGGGACGGGAGAGGCGTATTCCACCTGATTCACCGACGAACACGGATGGAAAGTAGTCCGGGATCGAATCGCGGCGCACCTGCATGAGCATGTCGCCGACGGTGGGTTCAAGTTTCAGGGTGAGGGAGGGTAGGTTCGTGTTTTCGGGGACGTTCACGCTGTAGAAACGGAAATCGCGCGGTGCGAGAGCGCTGATGGTGGCGCTGCCCGTGGAATGGCCGATGGGGGTGACGGGGATCGCGTAGCCGTTGCCGATGCCGCGGCTGCGAAGCTTGTAGGAAACAGTTTTGGGAACGCCGGCCGCAGGTTGGGCAGTGCCCGCGAGTACGCCGATATAATAGGTGCCGGGCTGCAAGGGTCGCCCCGCGCCGGTGGCGGCGAGAAAGCGGCGGCCCGTTTCGTCGGTGCCGTCGAGGTTTTTCATAACTCCGGTGAAGTCAGCCGTCTGCGCCCAACCTGCTCCTGACAACCATTGCGCGGAGCTGGCCGAGACGGTCGGAGAGCCGGTGGGTGGAGGGGGTAGCCGGTCGCGGCGGACGGTGATCTTGGCGGTTGTGGTGCCGGTGACTTCGGAGAGATCAACATACCAACCGAGCAGGGTGGGGTCTTCCGGGACATTGACGCGAAAGTAGCGCCACTCGCCTTCAATCTGGTTTGCCACCGTCCGCTCATACTCATCGAACTCGGCGGGCTGCGCGAAAGGATCGCTGAGCGTGAGCGTGTAATTTCCGAGCGCCTCGTTCGGCTGATAGACGCCGACATACCAGATGTCCGCCTCGTGATCGACGCGCTGGAGGATGCCGTTTGCGCTGGAGAAATTGACATGGCTGATCGTCGTCGGACTGTTCGATCCGTTGGTCTTGCTTTTCCAGGTGCCGGGAACCAGCGAGCGGCGGATGGCGATCTCGGTGCCGACCGGCGCGCCCTCGAGATTCATCTGCCAGCCGAGCGTGCCGAGCTGCGAGGCGATGTCGGGCACGCGGTAGTAGCGCCAGCCGCTGCGGTCGGGCTGGTCGTTGGCGACGGTGGAGCGGAAACCGATGTCGGTGATGACGGGCGTGCCGGAGGTGAGATCCGCGCTGTAAGGCTCCTTTCCGAAAAGGGTGATGAACCAGGTGCCGTTCGTGAGCTGCGGCGAGACGAGGGTGATGCTGTCGTCGGCGTCGCCCACGGCCTCGCTGAGGGCATCGTTGTCGGTTTCGGCGGGCACGGTCTGCTTGCGGACGCAGATGTTCGGGTCGCCGCTGAGGCGGTTGAGGCTCATGTCCCAGACGAGCTGCTCGGCAGGGACTTCGACGCGAAAAACGCGGTAGGGCGATCCCGTGACGCTGATGTTCGGAACGGTTCCCTCGAAGGCGATGTCTTCGATCTGCTGGATCCGGGAAACCATGGAATAGGTGGAGCCCGGCGCGCCGACCACGCTGACGAAATAACTGTCCGAGCTTTGCCCGAGGTAGGGCGGGACAAGGAGGAGGTTGCCGTTCGCTTTCCGATCCGTGACTGTGGCGGTTTCGAAAAGCACGGGGATCAGGTTCTTGCGGACACCGATGAGTTGGTTGCCGCCATTCATCCAGAGCGCCCAGGCGGGAACGTTGGGTGGGAGGGTGACCTTGAAGAACGCGACGCCCTCCGGATTCATGATCCGGTTGGAAAGCCCGCCGTTTTGCGAAGCCTCCCCGATCGTGTAAGCGCCGTCGGAATTCGAATCCGTGTAGGGCAGCACTCCGAGATCGCTGACGAAGGGATCGCCGGAAACAAGCGACCATGCGTTCACGGGAGAGGA
>JAYTOE010000013.1:0-4904 GCA_043747935.1 Akkermansiaceae bacterium | reverse complement strand
TAGGTGACGATCACAGGCGTTTCCTTCACCAAGGTCGGAAGCAGGAAAATGCCCAACACCAATGCGATGAGCGTGACCAAAAGAACAGAAACCACCAGGGAGGCGATGGTGGAAAATCGCTTTTGTTTGTGAAGCGTGTCCAATGCTTCGGGTTTAAGATTTGCGTGAATGCTCATTTTTTTGGTCGCCTATTTGTATAGCTGTTCGGAGAGGGATTCAATTTAGTTTTTTCAAAGATGAAAGGGTTCCGCCGACTGCGGCTTGTTCACTGTGGGGCTTCGAGCTTGGTTTCATCCTGCGTCCGGAAATCCGAAAAGCCCATCACTCGCGGCACTTTCTCGCCATTCTCATTGAAAACAAACATCACCATCCGCGTGGCCGGATTATAATGCCACTGGGTTTCACAGATGGGCAGCAGGATCTTCTCATCGGGGATGATATAGCCGATTTTCACCCGGTAGGGGGACGCGGATGATACGGGGGCGTTCAGGATTTGGTGCGAATTGGGGTTCAAGCGGAGCTGGTCATCGGATGGGCTGGCTCTCCATCGGGTGCTGCTTCAGCAGCTCGTCCACGGTGTAAAACATCTGGCGATCGGGGTTGGCTGTGCGGACGGCTTTTACCTGCGCGGCGGTGACGGCGTCGGCCTGGTTGTCGAAGTGGTTGCGCACAAAGGTCAGAACGGCGGCGACTTCGTCGTCATTGAGCATCCCGCCGAACGGGGTCATCGGCACCTGTCCGTCGTATTTCTTGCCGTTGATTTCCAGCGGCCCCATCAGGCCATGCAAGGTCAGCTTGATGAGGCGGTCGGTGTTGCCGGTGACCCACGGGCTTTTCACGAGCGATGGGAAGGCTGGATCAAGTCCGGTACCGTTTGGTTGGTGGCAGGTGGCGCAGTGGCCTTCGCGGAAATAGATCTCCTGTCCGGCGAGGAACTGCTGTTGCCCCTCCGCCGTGAGGTGTGCGGGCGCGGGCACGACGGGGTGGGTGGGTTTCGCGGTCTCGGCGATGCCTGCGAGACGGTCGGCGGCGGTCTTCGCGGCCTCCGCGCTCCACTCGTCGAGCGGCATTTTTGAGGCGAGCTCGACGATCTTTTTCGCGGCGGGAATGTCCGGCAGCCATGAGGCGGCGACGACGGCCTCGAGCCGCACGCGGCCGTGTTCGTCGTTCGCGGCTTTTTCCAAAAGCGCGGTGTTACCCGCGATTCGGTGCGTGTTGTAACGCAGCACGCGCACGGTGGCGGCACGGACGCGGAAGTCTTTCGCCGCGAGCAGCTCGCGGAGCAGCGCATCGTCCACGGCGTTCGCGCCCCACGTCACCCACAGCGCTTCGAGCTTCGCGTGTTCGTCGGTTTGCTTCGCTACCCACGCATTCACGGCGGGCAGCACTTCGCTGGCGGGATGAACTCGCAGCTCGCGGCGCGTGCGGTAGCGCGCGCGCAGCTCGGGGAGCTTGAGGTTTTCCAGCAGCGCGGCGATAGGCGCACCCTCGACCTGTGCGGGCTTGACGAACGGGCGGCTCGGATAGGTGATGCGGTAGATGCGGCCGTGGACGTGATCGCGCAGCGGGTCACGCGCGTTGTGCTGCATGTGGCCGATGAGCACGTTGTGCCAGTCGATGACGTAGAGACTGCCATCCGGCGCGAACTCGAGATCGACCGGGCGGAAATTGCCGTCGCTGCTTTTCAACAAGTCCTGACGGAACGAGGTCTTGTAGCCGGTGCCGTCGTCTTCGATCCGGTGCTGCTTGATGCCGAGGAAGCCGATCGCGTTGCAAAGTATCAGGTCGCCCTGCACTTCATCGGGAAAGTGACGAGACGAGACAACTTCAAGCCCGGAAGTAGGCCGCACACTTTGGCCTTCGGGGATGAGATCGCGCGTGAGCGGCGTCTTCGCGCCGAAGGGAGTCTTCACTTCGGAGGGCAGCATCCAGTTCATCGTCGGGCCGGAGGTGTGGAGGAAAAAATCCTGTCCCCACTTGTCGAAGACCACGCCCCACGGATTCGGAATCGAAAGCTGCGCGGTGCGCTCGAGATGGCCGCGCTGCGGGCTGTAGCGGAAGAAGCCTCCGTCCACGCAGCGCACCGGACCGTAGGGCGTCTCGATGTTGCTGTGCAGAAAGACGCCTTCCGCCAAAATGAACGCGCCGCTCGGATCGGCGCTGTAGGCGCTGATCGCGTGATGCGTGTCGTGGGTATCGAATCCGCCGAGGATGATCTCCTGCGAATCCGCCTTGTCGTCGCCGTTCGTGTCGCGCAGCAGCACAAGATTCGGCTCTTGCGAAACGTAAACCCCTTCCGGCGCGAACTCGAAACCGATGGGCAGGTGCAGCCCCGAGGCGAAGACGGTTTCCTTGTCCGCTTTGCCGTCGCCGTTCGTGTCCTCGTAAATGAGTAGCATGTCGTTCGGCAGCGCGTCGCCGGGGCGATAGTGCGGATAGGCGGGCATGACGGCGACCCAGAGCCGGCCTTTGTCGTCAAAGGAAAGCTGCATCGGGTTCGCAAGGTTCGGGAACTCCTTCTCGCTGGCGAAGAGCTCGACCTTGTAACCCTCGGGAACAGTGAGGCTCTTCACCGCGTCCTCGCCGTAGAGATATTTCGCGCTGCCGCTGCCGTAGTTGGTCGGCACCGGCGGGAGTGTGCGCGTCGTGGAATCGTCCGCGCGCAGATCGGTCGTCTTGCCCGATGCCAGGGCGTGGATGAGCTGATCGCGCAGCGCCGCCATCTCGCGGGACTTGAGGATTTCGTCGGGATAATTCTGTGGGCCGAAGGGATTGTATCGCTGCCCGTGGGTGTGGACACCGTTGAGGACGTTGTAGTCGTTGTTCCAGAACCAATCCTTTTGCTTCACCGCCGCGTGAACACTGGCCGGATCCGCCTTTGACACGCGCGCCTGCGGACCGAACAGGCCATTGGCGAGGATCGGCGCGAGCTGCGCGTAGCCGGCCTCGGTCGGAATGAAACCGCCGGTGGTGAAGGGCTGTGCCGTTTTCGAGTAAAGCGCTTTCGTCGGCGTGAAGAGGTCGATGAAAGTGAGCCCGCGCTTCTTCGCCACACTCTCCATCGCGGCGGCATAAAGCAGGAGATTCGCGTTCTCCGCGTCGCCTTTGGGCAGGTCGCGCTTCGCGCTCTGGTCTTCGTAGGCGATGGGCGAGACGAGCACCACGCGCGGCGCGGCTTTGCCGTTGTAGGCCTTGCCCAGCGTGTGTTGCACCCAGGCGTCGAGCTCGGCCTCAAAGTTCGCCACGCGGTTCGCTCCATCGAACGATTCGTTGTATCCGAAGAAGGCGACAATCGTGTCGGCCCGCAGATTCGCGAGCCACTGGTCGGGCGTCGGGAAAAAGCCATTGCCATGATGCACATTCAGCTCCGGATGAAACTGGTCCGCGCCCGGGAAGGCCCACTGCGAGGCGCGCGCCGGATGCGGGCGGAAGCCGGGTGTGTCACCGGGGCGACCCATATTGCGCACAAAAAGCTCATTCCCCGGGTAGCGCAGGTGTAGCTCGGTTTCGAGGCGGCTGTAATAAACATCGCGCTCGGCGAACCCATTGCCGATGAAAACGATGCGCTCGCCTTTCGCTGGCGGCGCGACTGCTTGTGATCGGGCGCTGGCGGCCGCGGGCGGCTCGGCGTTCGGCGCGTGGGCAGCGCCCTTCACCGTGCCCACGGGCGCGGGCGGGGACGCTTTGCCGGGCTCCCCTTCGAAGGTCAGAAACGCGGTCTTGCCTCCGCTTTTCAAATCGAACTCGACCGCTTGCGCAGCTGGCACCTTGTCCACCCGGCCGACTTCCTTCCGCTCCGCGTCGAGGAGTACGAGGGTGAAACGGTCCAGCCGGTCTTCGTAGCCGCGCCGGTTCCACACCCTGACCTTCTCGATCTCCGCCGCTGCGCCGAGATCGACCTCCCACCACGGATTGCTCGTGCCGCCATCCTGGGTGTGCGTCTGCCCGCCGCGGTCGAATTCGGGATCTTTGTTGCCGTCGTTGCCTCGCTGCGCCTCGCCGCCGTGATCCGTGCTCGATTGCGTGGTCCGGCCGTCGCGCGCGATGTTCTTTCCTTCGCTGAAAACCTCCACTTCCGCGAGCGTGAGGATGCGCCCCTCCCCCGGCAGCTCGATACGCACGTAGCGCGCCGGCTTGCCCGCCGCCCCGGAATCGGGCGCGCCTTGGGTAGCTGGGGTCTGGGCGAACGCGCCCAGGGCGGTCGCGAGGAAAATGGGCAATGCGAAGTGGGTTGGTGTCATGGGAGTTGGTTTGATGATGGGGCTCGATCGGTTCATGGGATCTATGAGTGAAATGACTTTGTTTTCAAGCGAAGGCGGGCAGGGAGGTAACCGGGAGCTTCGGCGGAGATTTCCCAAGGCTTGCGGAGGAATATGGGATGGCAAGGTTAGTGAGGCTGAGTTCGTTCGGAATCAGGAAAATGCCCAACACCAATGCGATGAGCGTGACCACAAGAACCGAGACCACCACGGAGGCGATGGTGGAGAAGCGTTTCTGCTTCTGCAGCGTGTCCATTGCTTCGGGCTTGAGGCTTGCTTGAATGCTCATTTATTCGCAATTGTAAGGCTGGTCTGTGGTGAATTTCATGTTTTTCACTCCACGCGCTGGGATATGCCGTGGAAGGCCATGTGATGATCACGGGCGGACGTGTAGAGGAAGAGGAAGTTCCGGAAGCGCGTGTCGTGGGGCCAGTTTTCGGTGGTGATGGGCTTCCATTCCTCCCCGTCCTTTTGCTGGATCACGACGGGCAAGGTGACGGCATTCCCCGCCGCCGGATCATGGAGGAGCGCCCCGCGCTTGGGGGAGATGTGCACCGTTGCGGCAGAGCCGAATTTGATCGCCACTTCGTGGGGGGTGGCGTTGATGACATAGTGGTCGCCGCCCTTGATCCCGGCGCGCGGGAC
>JAYTOE010000012.1:0-3871 GCA_043747935.1 Akkermansiaceae bacterium | reverse complement strand
GTCTTGTAACCTTGTCCCTCGGGCTTCCTGCGGTTGAAAAACGCGATGTTCGATCCCTGCGGATCCGTGCCCGCGAAATCGCAGTCGAGCGAGAGGATGCGGTCGGCTTTCTCGAAATCGGGCACCAGCTTCACGCCCTCGCCGAGGATCGCGGAGTTGTCGGCGGCGAGCGCCTCGTGTTGGTAGAATTTTGCGCCGTCGAACTTCGCCTTTAAATCGCCGATCAGGCGGAGGCGGGTCGGGCTTTCGTCGGCTCCGAACACGAAGCCGATTTTCGCCGACTTGTCCTTCGCGAGTTCGCCGAGCAGAGCTTCGAAATCCGAGCGTTTCGCCGCTTTGCCGCTTTTGAGGAATTTCCGTGAACGGGAGGTCGAGTAGAGATCAAGCACCGAAGCCTGCGTAAAGGCGTCCGTGCCTTCGTAATCCGGATGCAGACGGTTGGAGGCGACCTTGGTGGGGCGACCTTCGTGGGTCGTGACGACGAGCGGCACGGCACCGCCGGCGCGCGGCATACTGGAAGCGTAGTAGGTAGCTTTTCCGGGGATCACCCACTCGGGAGCCTTGGTGTAAGGCACGAGGTAGGCCTCAGGGCGGCGGCACGCGACCATGCCGAAACCGGCGAGAGCGGTGGAGGAACCCATCAGCTTCAGGAAAGTCCGGCGCGAGGTCTCCATCTCGTCCTGGTTCGCCATTTCGGCTGCACCTTGCGGAAACTCGCGATCCAACCAGCTACGGAAATCGACGGTGTCGCGAAGTTGTCCGGCGCTGCGCCAAGAGACGGTCGTTTCGTCCTGCGGGACTTCCGGATGGTTCCAAATGCGTTTGCTCATATCAGGGCGGCGGGAAAAAATTTCGTGGAAAAAGGGTTAGCGGTGGCAAGTCGTGCAACTGGACTTGGCATGGACATTGAAGGATTCCTTCAGCTTTTTGCCGAGATCCACGGTGGTCTTGACGGATCCGTCTTTGGTGTATTTTGAAACATCGCCATCGCCGTAGTTGAAGTTGAAGACCTCCTCTAGCGGGCGCAGGTGGTTCTCGGGTGCGCGGTGGCAATCGAGGCACCAGCCCATCGAGTGGGGCTGATCCTGATAGACGACCTCCATCTTGTGGATGTCGCCGTGGCAGCTCTGGCAGGAAATCCCGCGGTTCACGTGGGCGGAGTGGTTGAAATAGACGTAGTCGGGGGACTTGTGGACGCGCACCCACTCGATCGGCTTGCCGTCGTAGCGAGGATGAGCGGGATCCATCGAAACGTGGAGAGGCTCAAGCTTCGGGCTGTCCTTCTGGACGTGCTGGTGGCAGTTCCAGCAGGTGTTGCCGCTGGGCACGTTCGAGTGCCCGGAAACGTCGGCGAACGAATGGCAATAGCGGCAATCGAGGCCGAGCTGATCGACGTGGATTTTGTGCGAGAACGGGATCGGCTGGTGCGGCTGATAGCCAACCACCTGCGCTTTCGGGGTCGCGTAGTAATTGATCGCCACAACCACCCCGGCACCCACCGTTCCGAGGCAAAATGCGATTTGTAGTGGCAGCAGGTTAGACCAGCGTGGGAAAATGTTCGCCATGAGAGAAAATGGGATGCGGCGTCGCGCCGCGCGAAACTTGCGACCTTGTGAAAAAATTCACAAGCGTTTTTCTTGAACAATTTGTCTTTTCTCCGGCGTTAACAGGGGTTCGCTAAAATTGGGCGTAGTTTGCGAAATCCCGGTTTGAAAAACCTTGTCGAAAAGGGTTTAGGGGACAAATCGCGGGACGCACGCCCGCCCTCGGCGCTAATCCGCCCCCAACGTGCGGAGGATCACCGAGGCATAGAGTCCGTGGATGAAATCGTTGGGGTGGTTGACGTGGTTGACGCAGTTTGTGATGAATCTGAATTCCATGAATTTGGAAGTTATCTCTATGGGGGTGGCTGCCAAGGCCGTTGATGGCGAAAATTTTCCGCTTCCGGGCTTGCCAGTGCGGGAGGCGGGGGATGAAACTTCCCAACCATGAAAAATACCTACATCAGGACGATGAAGTTAGCGTTGGGACTCGTCGCGGCGCTGGCTTTGCCAAGCTGCCTACAAAACGAGACCACGGTCACCTTGAACAAAGACGGCAGCGGAACGGTGGTCGAGGAGACATTCCTCGGCGCCAAGATGCTGGAAATGATGACGCAGTTCGCGCAGCCGGGACAACCGGATCCGGTCGAGGAAATGTTCTCGGAGGAAAAGGCCAAGGCCAAAATCGCGAAGATGGGTGAAGGCGTTGAATATGTGAAAACCGAAATGATCGACGAGGACGGCAAGAAGGGCGCGCGCACGCACTACAAGTTTGCGGACATCAACAAGCTGAAGGTCAGCCCGAGCGGTGCCGTGGATGATATGAACAAGGATGACCCAGGCGCGGAGGAGAAAGAAGATGAGAAAGAAAAAACAGTCAGTTTCTCTTATGCCGATGGCAAGCTGAAGGTAGTCACCCCGCCCACCGATTTCAAAGACATGGACATGGGTGGCGAAGCTGCTGAGAACCCCGAAATGCAAGCGATGATGACCGAGATGATGGCGGACATGCGCCTCACACTGAAGCTCAAGGCACCGGGCGGCATCGAATCGAGCAACGCGACTTTCACAGAAGGCGACACGGTCACCCTCTTCGATGTCCAAGTCGGCAAGATGTTCTCGCAAAAGGACGAGCTCAAGAAAATCGGCGAAGCCGCGAAGACCGACAAGGAGGCTGCGAAAGCGGCTTTCTCCAAGCTCGACGGCATCAAGATCGAGACGAAGGAGGATGTGACCGTCACTCTCAAGTGACCCTTTCCGGCGGGGCGGCGGCTGCCACAATCAGCCGTCCGCCTCCATGAGGTCGGCATATCTGAAATTTCCAGCTCACTTCTCCCCGATGAGCTTGATCGCGGCATCAGCGAGGCGTTTCCCGAATGTGATGTAGCCCTCCGCCGTGTAGTGGAGGTCGTTTTTCACTTCCTTGCCTTGGCGGGTCAGTCCGTCGTTGAGATCATCGGTATCTACCCACGCGCCGTGATCCGCGTCCGTCGCGACTTTCTCCTGGTTCTTCCGGATCATTTCCCAATGCGGAAAAGTAGGATTGTCATTGCCGAAGTCGCTGAGCCGTCCGATGACCACATTTACGCGCTCTTCTTTGAGGTCGTCGGAGATCTGTTGGACAAGCCCCTTTAGACTAGCCTCGTAAACCGCACCCTGAGATTGCCGGGCATCGTTCTCGCCCTGCATCCAGAGGAAAGTCACGGAAGCGATCTCCTGCCCCTTGGTCGCTGTAGCCACCTTTTTCATCAGGCGGTCGTAAAGGTCGCCGTTGCCAGCGGGAGCCGCACCGCCCTCCGGTTTCCAGTCCTTGAACCAGCGCCGGATCGGCTGCCCGCCGTGTGCATCGTGCACTACGATGACCTTTTCCTTTCCGAACTGCTTCACAACCGCCGGGGTGAACGATTGCAGCGGCTTTAGCCCCGCCATGTTCGATTGGCCGGAAAGGATGAAGAGGTGCTTCGCCTCCTCCGCCTGCGGGGCATCCTCTTCCACAATGAGGTAATCGCGAATCAGCTCGATGGAAGCCTTGCCCGCGAGCAGCGGGATGGCCGAGAATAGGAAAACGAATGCGAGCAGGGCTTTCATCCTCCGAAGTTGCCAGAGGAGGAAACGCAGGCAAGCCGCGATTCGCGTCATGCTCAAGCCGTCTTCGGCTGCACGTCGGGCACCGAGGGGCCGGTGGCCTGCATGAAAGTGGTCTTCGCGCGGAGCATCAGGGTGCCAAGGCAGAAATCCGCCAGCGGGAGCACGACGTTGAAGTTCTTGTGCATGTAGCGGTGGTGCAGAAGGTGATGGCCGTTGAGCTTGCGGAACCACGAGGGTTTCTC
>JAYTOE010000011.1:0-4601 GCA_043747935.1 Akkermansiaceae bacterium | reverse complement strand
TTGGAAAGGCAGCGACCCGCAAGCCCTCGCCAAGCTTTCCGAAACTACTGCGATTATCGTAATTCCCGCCGCCGATTGCCCCGCCGCCGCCCTCGCCGCGCTGCTGGGCGAGAAAACGGACGCCGCCAGCTCGCTGCTCCCGCTCCAGACAAACGACGCAGGCTGGGAAGCCGTCCCCGCTGATACGCATCCCGCCTTCAAGCTCTTCTCCGGCGGCCAGTTCGGCAACCCGATGGCCGGGAAATTCCGCCAGCGCCTCAAGTTCCCCGCCTACCCGTCCGTGGAAACGCTCGCCTCCTTTTCCGACAACACTCCCGCCCTGATCCGCGCGAAAGGCCGCCCCATCCTCGTCGCCGCCTTCCCGCTCGATCCCGCGCTCACCACCTGGCCCGTCGAAGCGCCTTTCCTCCCCGCCATCGCGGAAATCCTACTCCACCTCGAGCCCAGCACCGCCTCGGAAAACTTCGCCGCCCTCGCCGGTGATCCGCTCTCGTGGACGAACCCCGCGATGGAAAATTCGATCACCCCCGTCCTCGAAACCCCGCACGCACCCCCCGCCCCCCTCACCGCCTCCGGCGCGACCTGGTCGTCTGCATCACCCGCCATCCCCGGCATCTACCGCTGGCTCGTCTCCGGCCAGCCTGTCCACCTCACCGCCGTGAACTTCCCGGAATCCGAATCCGACCTCACCCCCCTCCCGGAAACCCCCGCCCTCGGCGAATCCACCGCCACCTCCGGCAACGCCCGAGACGCCGCCTTCGCCGCCGGCCTGCCGCTCTGGCCCCTGCTCATCGCCGCCGCCCTCCTTTTCCTCCTCGCCGAGGCGCTCCTCGCCGCCCACGGCACCCCGAAGCTGGCCAAGGTATCCTGAAAACGAGCGCACCCGCCCAGTTCGCGCAGCGCAAGGAGAGACTGCATCCTGCTGCCTTTATCCATGATGTAACGCTAGGAAGAACGAACGAACCCAACATCGGCTCCTGATGATCATCGGCGGATTCCTTTCCCCCGCGCCATGAAAGCTTTCACCTCTCATAATGAAACCTCATCTGCGCGATGAGAATTCCACCCTCAACCGCCCGATAGACCAGCCGATGCTCCGAGTCGATGCGGCGCGACCAGTAGCCGCGAAATGCGTGCTTGAGCGGCTCGGGCTTCCCGATGCCTGAGTGCGGGCTGCGGATGATATCCTTGAGCAGCAGGTGAATGCGCGACACCATTTTGGGATCGGTCTCCTGCCAGAAGGTGTAATCCTCCCACGCCTGCGGTGCGAAGGTGAGGTTCACGCTTCGAGGTCGATGTGGCGCAGGATTCCCTTGCCGTTTTCAAGGGTGTGGATGGCTTCAAGCAACCGTTGGGCGTTGGCGGGGCTGCGCATGAGGTAGGCGGTCTCCTCCAGGGACTCGAAATCTTCTAACGAGAGCATCACCACCGACTGGTCGCGGTTGCGGGTAATGATGATCGGCGTGTGATCCTCGCAAACCCTGTCCATCGTGGACGCAAGATTCTCACGGGCGGCGGTGTAACTGATCGCGTTCATACTGGACATGATACTGTCCAGAGTCGGGGCGTCAAATGAGATTTCGCGTAGCCCTAGAGGGGAGCTAAGCCCCTTCCCCTATCCTCAGAACGGCTTGCGGATACCGAGGTAGGCGGCGGCGGTAGCGGCGACAAGGCAGAGCACGAAGACCATCCACGGAGTGAGCAGCTTGCGCTTCGCGAGGACGGGAGCCACACCGATGAAGAGCCAGAGGCCGAGTTTCACCATCCACCATTGTCGATCCATCGGCGGATTTTTCAGCATCGCGAAGCCGATCAGGAGGATCAAGACGAGCGAGATTCCATGCAGCATGGAGCCCGCCTTGCCTTTCGACCCGGCCAGCATGGTGGCGCCGAGCGAGGCGAAAAGGGCGAAGACACCGGCGAGGTGGAGGGTTTTCAGAATGATAGGATCCATGGCGGCGGAGCATCGGCGGGTGGGGGTGATGAATCAAGAGAAACCCGGAAAGTTGCGCCGCTGACCCTCCGTATGAGATGACGCTGATGAAACGGAAACTTGCATGGATCGGAGCCATCGTCTCGGGATTGTACCTGCTGACGATCGGGCCCCTGCCTTTCCCAATGATGGATCCGCTGCCGTTCATCGACGAGGGGGTCGCCCTCGCCCTTTTCCTAAAATGCACCTCCTACCTTGGGTTTGACCTTCGGAAATGGTTGCCCTTCTTTGGAAAAAAAGGCAAATCCGCACCAACCCGCCGCGCCGAAGGCGCGAAAGACGTCACCATAGACGTCTGAAAAGACCTACCCGAATCCACCCATCCGACATGTCCAACGAAATCGATCTCGACTCCCGCCCCACCGGAAAAGCTCTGCCATGGTTCCTGACCATCGCCGGGCTGCTCACCATTGCCGGCCTGATTGCCATGCCCTTCCTCGCCGGTGAGCCGGATGGGGAGAAAATGCCGGACATGGTGCGTTTCCTCGGACGATTCCACCCGGTGATCCTTCACCTTCCGATCGGGATTTTCTCCCTGATACTCCTTCAGGAACTGCTGGCCATGTTCACCCGCCAGAAGACCCGGCACAGCGTCCTTCCGATCTTTTTGGGCGCAGCGAGCGCGGTGGTCGCGGTGATCGCCGGATTCCTGCTTTATCAAGGCGGCGGTTTCGAGGGAGAGCTCGTCGAGGATCACCTCTGGGGCGGGCTGGGCTTCGCTTGCGCTGCCGTGCTCACGCTGATCGTGAGGGCATGGAGCGTCGCCCCCGGTTCCTCGCAGGTGCTGTTCCGTGTTCTGCTTTTCTCAAGCGTGGGTGTGATGACCTACGCCAGCCATGACGGAGCCTCAATCACCCACGGCCCCGACTACCTCACCGAATACGCGCCGAACCCCGTCCGCAAAGCCCTCGGCCTGGAGCCCAAGGTGGAGGACGTGCCGGTCACGGCCAAGCCTCTGGAGGAGCAGATCGTCTATGCCGACATCGTGCAGCCCATCCTGATCAAGCGTTGCGTGGAATGCCACAAGGAAGGGAAATCCAAGGGCAAGCTGCGGATGGACACCTATGAGCTGCTTGTGAAAGGCGGCAAGGAGGGCTCCGCCATCGAGCCCGGTGTGGCCGAGGACAGCAACATCGTCATTCGCCCGGAACTGCCCGAGGATGACGAGGAGCACATGCCGCCCGAGGGTAAGAAGGACATCGAGGCGCACGAGCTCGCCATTGTGAAATGGTGGATCAACGAAGGCGCGGATCCCAAGAAAACCGCCGCCGAACTGAAGCTTACGGATGAGATCCGCGCGGCGATCGGCAAGCTGGATCGCAGCGTCAGCGCGGGCAAGGGCACCGAGGAAAAAGCCGCCGCATCGAATCTGCCATCGGATGATCTGCGTGCCAACGTCGCCAAGCTCGGCGCGGAATTCCCCGGCGGCCTGACCTTCGAGTCGCAATCCAGCTCCAACCTCACCTTCACCGGAGTTTCCCTGCGGAAAAACCTCAGCGACGAGCTCTTCGCGAAGCTCGGCCCGGTGATCCCGAAGATGGTCGCGGTCGATCTCTCCGCCACCTCGGTCACGGACAAATCCATCGCCCTGCTTGCCGCGGCGACCGATCTCCGCATGGTGCGCCTTTCCGAAACGGGCATCACCGACGCCTCGATGGACACGCTCGCGAAGCTCACGAAACTGGAATCCGTCAACCTCTACGGCACCAAGGTCACCGACGCGGGAGTGAAAAAGCTCACCGCGCTCAAGAACCTGAAACGCCTCTACCTCTGGCAGACAGCGGTCACGCCGGAAGCCATCGCCGAGATCAAGAAGGCGCTGCCGACTGTGGAGATCGTGACGGGGATTTGATCACTCTTTCAGCTCGGAAAACTTCTCTGCATTCTTCATCTCGATCTTTGTCCAGGGCGCCGCTTCCTGTTTGGCGAGAGCTAGCGGAGACGGTAAAATCCCTTTCTCTGTGGCGTCGTGCAAGCCGGCGACGACGGCGGCGGGATCGAGCCGGTTGAGGGGCTGGGCGGCGTAGCCCGCGCCGATGTCCACGCCGTCCGTTGAGCGCGCCTCGAAGTGGAGGTGAGCGGGATAATAGCCGTTACCCGTGCCGACTGTGCCGATCACCTCGCTGCGCGCGACGAGGGTGTTGATCTTCGTTTTGATCTCATGGAGGTGGGCGTACATCGTGTGGACGGGTTTCCCCTCTGGATCGCGATGGGCGAGGACGACGATGTTCCCCCAGCCCGGCGAAGGCTCGCCCGCATAGACCACGAGTCCGTCGCCCGCAGCGAAAACGGGATCGCCGAGATCCGTGTTCATGCCGCCGACGCCGTTGAGGTCGTCGCCGGTGTGGTGGCCGCCGCGCTTCTCGTTCATCTCCCAGAATTTCTGCGCGTTGTAGGTCAGCGCGCTGTTCTCGGAACCCATCGGCGCGTCCATGCGGCTGGCGGTGGGGATTTGGTTCGCCTGCCAGGCGGAGAGGAAATGGAAGCGCATGTCGGGCTTGCCGCTCTTGGGCATCGCGAAGGGTTTGTCCGAGTCCTGGAAGCCGATCAGCTTTTCCTCCGGCGCAGCCGTCCGCGAACTCCGCCACACCGCGAAGCCGACAATGCC
>JAYTOE010000010.1:0-23453 GCA_043747935.1 Akkermansiaceae bacterium | reverse complement strand
CGTGAGGGTGAGCAATTGTGCCTTGTCGACCAATAGCTCCTCGGCCGAGACCGAATACTTGGTCTTCAAATAGTTACGGAAACCGTCGGCGATGGGTTCGAGCACGGAGAACGAGTCCACATCGGTTTGCTCTTGCGAGGCGTCCATGCGTCCCGGGACGAAGGGCACGGTGACCACTTGACCGGCATTTTTTGCGGCCTGCTCGACGCCAGCGCCACCTGCCAGAACGATGAGATCGGCGAGTGACAGTTGTTTCCCACCAGATTGGGCGCTGTTGAACTCGGTTTGGATGCCTTCGAGGGTATCAAGCACTTTGCCAAGATCGGCAGGTTGGTTGGCGGCCCAATATTTCTGAGGTGCCAACCGGATGCGTGCACCGTTGGCACCGCCGCGCTTGTCGGATCCACGGAACGTGGACGCTGATGCCCAGGCGGTCGTCACGAGTTGGGAGACGCTGAGGCCGGATGCCAGGATCTTGCTTTTCAAGGATGCAATGTCATGCGCGTCGATCAGCGGGTGATTCACTGCCGGGATCGGGTCCTGCCAGATGAGTTCTTCAGCCGGAATCTCCGGCCCAAGATAGCGCGGCCGCGGACCCATATCACGGTGGGTCAGCTTAAACCAAGTCCGGGCAAACGCGTCAGCGAATTGATCGGGATTTTCAAAAAACCGGCGTGAAATTTTCTCGTAGGCAGGATCTGCACGCAGGGCGATGTCCGAGGTCAGCATGGAGGGGGCGATCTTCTTCGTTTGGTCATGCGCATGAGGCACGGTTCCTTCACCGCCATGATTTTTGGGTTTCCACTGCTGTGCGCCTGCCGGGCTTTTGGTGAGTTCCCACTCGTAGCCGAAAAGGTTTTCAAAGTAGTTATTGCTCCACTGGGTGGGTGTGGTGGTCCAAGTGACTTCAAGACCGCTGCTGATGGTGTCGCCACCCTTGCCGGTGCCGAAGCTGCTCTTCCAGCCGAGGCCTTGCTCTTCGAGGCCGGCGGCTTCCGGGTCTGGGCCGACAAGTGCCGCGTCTCCGGCTCCGTGTGTTTTCCCGAAGGAGTGGCCACCCGCAATCAAGGCGACGGTTTCTTCGTCGTTCATGGCCATTCGGGCGAAGGTCTCGCGGATGTCGCGGGCGGAGGCGATTGGATCCGGATTGCCGTTAGGGCCCTCGGGATTGACGTAAATCAGGCCTATTTGCACGGCAGCAAGCGGGTTTTCGAGTTGGCGGTCTCCCGTGTAGCGCTGGTCATCGAGCCAGGTTTTCTCAGCGCCCCAGTAGATATCCTTTTCCGGTTCCCAAATGTCCTCACGCCCGCCGCCGAAGCCGAAGGTTTTGAATCCCATGGATTCGAGGGCGACGTTGCCGGTGAGAATCATCAGGTCGGCCCAGGAGATTTTGCGGCCATATTTCTGCTTGATCGGCCAGAGCAGGCGGCGGGCCTTGTCGAGGTTCACATTGTCCGGCCAACTATTGAGTGGGGCGAAGCGGAGGGTGCCGGAGCATGCGCCGCCGCGGCCGTCCTGGATGCGATAGGTGCCCGCGCTGTGCCACGCCATGCGGATGAAAAACGGGCCGTAGTGGCCGTAATCGGCGGGCCACCAATCCTGTGAGTCGGTCATCAGTGCATCGATGTCTGTAATGACGGCGTCGAGATCGAGCGATTGGAATTCCTTGGCGTAGTCGAAATCCGGATCCATGGGATCGGAGAGCTCGCTGTTCTGGCGCAGACTTTTCAGGCTGAGTTGGCTCGGCCACCAATGCTCGTTCGCCGTGGAACCGGCGGCGGGCTGGTTGCGGGTCGGGTTCATCACGGGGCATTTGCTGATGTCCCCGGTCATATCAAGTCCTTGGCTCATATCGTTTCGTTGTTTTGGTGGTTGGTCGTTATCGCGCGTTCGCGGAAGATCAGGTGGGGGTTGTCACGTGCCAAGCCTTCCACCGATCCGGGCTTCGTCAAGAAGTGGATGGGTTCCGTTTGTCGGAAAATTTCCTCGAAACGGACACCGAACCGCCGATCATCTTGGCGCTTATGAATGTGCAACCTCAGGACAGCATCGCTCGGCCCCGTCGGCTCCCACATTACGAATCAGGGGCCCTTCGACCACCGCACCTACGGCTTCAAGAAACTCAGCGACCTCTTCGCCGCCATCGACCTCTTCGAGATCAAGGCGGAGAAGACGGAGAACCAGACGAGGTATCGGGTGAGGTTGCTGAAGCCGTGAGATGATGGGAACGGATTGTCCTGCGTCTCCAATCAGAAATCGGCAATCGGCAATCGGCAATCATCATTCGGCAATGCTGTCCGGCGCGAAAGATGGAGAGGATTGCCGACTTATGATTGTTGATTTTGGATTTTTGATTGCCGCGCTATCGGTTCAAGAATGCGGTGAGGGGGCTGGTGGGATGGGCGGTGTCGGAGGGTTGGGGGAGGCCGAGCTCGAAGGCGATGCGGCCGGCCTCGACGGCTTGTTTGAAAGCGATGGCCATTTTCGCGGGGTCGGAGGCGATGGCGATGGCGGTGTTGACGAGGACAGCGTCGGCTCCGAGTTCCATGGCCTCGGCGGCGTGGGAGGGTGCGCCGATGCCGGCATCCACGACGACGGGGACGGTGGCCTGGGCGATGATGATGGCGATCTGGTCGCGGGTGGTGAGGCCTTTGTTAGAGCCGATGGGGGAGCCGAGAGGCATGACGGTGGCGCAGCCCACTTCCTGGAGCCGCTTGGCGAGGACGGGATCGGCGTTGATGTAGGGGAGGACGGTGAAGCCTTCTTTCACGAGGATTTCGGCGGCTTTGAGCGTCTCGATGGGATCGGGGAGGAGGTAAGTGGGATCGGGGTGGATCTCGAGCTTGATCCATTTCGGTAAACCGGCGGAGTGCGCAAGGCGGGCGAGGCGGACGGCTTCCTCCGCGTTCATCGCGCCGCTGGTGTTGGCGAGCAGGAGGTATTTTTCCGGGTCAACGAAATCGAGGATGTTGGCGAACTGATCCTTGTTTCCCGAGAGGTCGGCTCGGCGGAGGGCGACGGTGACGATCTGCGTGCCGGAGGCGGCGAGGGCGTCGCGCATGGATTCGTTGGAAGGGAATTTTCCGGTGCCTAGAAATAAGCGGCTGCTGAAAGTTTTGTCGGAGATTTTGAGCATTAAGTTTGCTAGGTTTCAGTTTTCAGGGAAGAAAGGTACTGGGCGAGCCAGTGCTCGAAGGCTTGGTGGTTTAGAGGTGCTATCGGTCAGCGCTTCGCGTGCGCGGAGATACTGGACAGAACCGCTCGGACAGGCGAATAAAAAGTCGGCTCACAGGGGGGGACGCATGTGATCCTTGGGCGGTTTGCATTCCCGTGGGGGCCGGCTTTGCCTTCGTCAAAAAGCTTTGTATAGGCCGCTTTTATGACCCAGGCTTCCTCATGGGTTTGGATGAGGGGTTTGTTTTTTGCGAGGACGAAAGTATCGCTAGACTGGCGTCATTTTTCTTTTTTCGTTAACCCTCTCGCGACCCGAATGATTCGAATCAAAAAAAAGGAAAATATCGAGCGATGAGAAAGATCAGTTTAAGGCAGCGTTTGCGTTATTGGTTCGACAACAGCTTGTCGCGCGGCACGGCGAGTTTGATCGGCTGGCTGGCGATGATCTCGCTGGCGATGGTTTTGGTTTCGGCGGTTTTCCTGGTGGCGACGGGCTTGAAACCGGGGGAAGAAGCCGCGCTTGAACCAGTGGCGGTTGAGAATACAGTTGATAACGCCGACGCGAAAGATCCTGCCGCGCCCGGTTCCGAAGAGCCGCAAGAAGGTTACAACTTTGCCGAAGCCGCGTGGCAGAGCCTGATGCATTCGATTGATGCGGGAACGGTGGCGGGCGACACGGGCTGGCGTTACCGCGGTTTCATGTTTCTCATCACGCTCGGCGGGATTTTCATCGTCAGTAGTCTGATCGGCGTTTTGACGAGTGGTTTGGAAGGGAAACTCGAGGAACTGCAGAAAGGCCGTTCGTTTGTATGCGAGGAAAACCACACGCTGATCTTGGGTTGGTCGTCGCGCATTTTCCTGGTCATTTCCGAGCTGGCAAAGGCAAACGAAAACGCCAAAAAGCCGCGCGTCGTCGTGTTGGCCGACCGCGACAAGGTCGAGATGGACGACGAGATTCGCCGCAAGGTTGAGGATACGGGCCGCACCAAGGTCGTTTGCCGTTCGGGGAGTCCGATCGATCTTTCGGATTTGGAAATCGTCAATCCGCACGCCACGAAATCCATCATCATCCTTTCGCCCGCGGAATTTGCCGATCCCGATGCGCAGGTGATCAAGATGATCCTGGCGATCACGAACAACCCGAACCGTCGCGAAGAAAAATATCACATCGTCGCCGAACTGCGCGATCCGAAATACGTCGCCGTCGCCAAAATGGTGGGCAAAGACGAGGTGGAGATCGTGCTGGCGGACGATCTCATTTCAAGAATTACGGTGCAGACTTCGCGGCAGACGGGCTTGAGCGTCGTTTACAAGGAACTGCTCGATTTCGGCGGCGACGAGATTTATTTTTCCAAACAATCCGAACTGGCGGGCAAAACCTATGGCGAAGCGATCGCGGCTTTCGCCGATTCCGCGCTGATCGGGATTCGTTTTGCGGACGGAAAAACAAAGCTCAATCCGCCGATGGATGCGAAATTTTCGATGGGCGACAAAGCCGTCGTGATTGCCGAAGACGACGATAAGATTCATATCGCCGCCAAGGCGGATTTCAACGAAAGCGCGATTGTTTCAGGAACGGCAGACGCTCCGAAAAACGAAAGAAACCTGATTCTCGGTTGGAATGCGAAAGGCGTGACGATTGTCCGCGAGATGGACAAATACGTTTCGAAAGGTTCGGAACTGAAGGTTGTCGCCGATCTGCCCGAAGCGCGCGAAACGGTCGAAGCGACTGCGGCCGGACTGACGAACCTGAAGCTTGAATTCACGCTCGGCGATACGTCGGATCGCGAAGTGCTCGATGCGCTCGGCCTGACCTCGTATCAGCACGTGATTCTGCTTTGCTACGGCGATAACCTCGAAATTCAGGAAGCCGATTCAAAAACCCTGATGACACTGCTCCATCTGCGCGACATCGAACAGAAAATGGGCGAAGCCTTCAGCGTTGTCAGTGAAATGCTCGATGTAAAAAACCGGGCGCTCGCCGAAATCGCCAAAGCCGATGATTTCATTGTCAGCGACGAACTCGCCGGCTTGTTGCTCACGCAGGTGGCGGAAAACAAGGAACTGGGCAATGTTTTCGACGATCTTTTCGATGCCGACGGCGCGGAAATCTACCTGAAGCCCATCGGAGATTATGTGAATCCGGGCGAACCGGTCAATTTTTACACCGTTCTCGAATCAGCCAGGCGGCGCGGCGAAACGGCAATCGGCTATCGTTTGAACAAAGACGCGGATCAAGCCGAAAAGGCTTATGGCATATGCGTCAATCCGCGCAAAACCGAAACGTTTGCGTTTGCGGAAGAAGACAAGGTCATTGTTTTGAGCGAAAACTAAGGCGGATCTACGCTACAGAGAAAGTAGTTCCGAATTGAGCCAGTTGTCGAAGGCGGCATGGTTGGTGAGATCGTATTGGTGGGTGCGGAGGCCGAAGCGGTCGCCGGTGGCGATGTTGGCGGGGAGGTCGTCGATGTAGAGGGTTTTCTCGGGGTCGAGGGAGTATTTCTCGATGGCGTGGCGGTAGATTTCCGGGTGGGGCTTGATGGAGTCCACCTCGTAGGAAAGGACGGCTCCGTGGAAGAGGGAGAACTCCGGGTAGGCCTCGAAGACCCAGGGGCAGTGGATGGCGTTGGTGTTGGAAAAAAGGATGAGGCGGTGGTCGGCGGCGCGGAGGGCGCGGACGGTTTCCCACATGGGTTCGTTGGGGGTGAAGATGTGGCGCCAGGCGTGGTGGAAATGATCGTGCGTCGCGGAGGAGCCGAGGGTCGCAAGCGCCCAGTCGGTGTAATCGGAGACGGAGATGCGGCCTGCCTCGAACTCGTCCTTTTTCGCGAGGAGTTCGGAAAGGGCGGACGCGGGATCGGTGTGACCGGGCGGGAGCAGGGATTTCAGCGAACTCTCGAAATCGAAATCGAGGAGGACTTTGCCGATGTCGAAGAGGAAGCTCAGGGAAGAGGATTGGATATTGGATATTGGAGATTGAGTATTCACGATCTGCGATTCTCGATGGTGGATAGGATGAATTTTCCGGCGGTGATGGCTCCGTCGTTGCGGTTGTGGGCGGCGAGGGCGGCTTTCATGGAGCGCCATTTCGTGGCGCGGTTGGCGAGAATGTGGGAAAGGGCTTCGGTGAGGTCTTTCGGGTGCTCCGCGAGATCGCCTGCGCCGAGCTGCTGGAGGAGGCGGAGATTTCCCTCTTCCTGGCCGGGAACGAGGTGGTGGATGAGCATCGGAGAGCGGGCGGCGATGGCCTCGTGGACGGTGGCTCCGCCAGCCTTGCCGACGACGAGGTGGTGCTTGCTGAGGAGCTGCGGGACTTTGCGCGTCCAGCCGAGCAGGCGGACGCGACCGGGGTAGGCGGCCTTGATCTCGCGGGCGCGGGATTGCAGGAGGCGGAAGTTTTTCCCCATGACGATGGTGAGATGCACGTCGGGCGAGGCGTCGAGCAGGGCGCGGCTGTGGCGGCGGACGAAGGGTTTTTTGGCTGTCGGAAAATACAGCACGCGGAACGGGTCGCAGGGATCGTCCGCCGCGACGGGTGTCAGTTTAGAGAAGGCTGGGTTCACGGGGAAGCCGGTTTCGATGATCTTTTCCTCAGACACACCCCAGCAGCGCATCGTATCGAGGGTCATCTGGTCGGTGACGAGGAAATGGTCGGTGGGGGCGCGGAGCCAGGAGGCGTTGATCTCGATAGAATCGGTGACGACCGTAAAAACAGGCAGCCGGTTTCCGGTCTCCTTGAAGTTCCGTTCCAGGAAATAGGGGTAGATCGGGAAGGTGGATACCACGGCGTGGGGCTTGTATTCGCCGACTAGGCCTTCGAGATAGCTTTCCGGGTGACGCATCAGCGGGAGGTTCGGGCGGGAGAAATCGCACTTGTCGGTGCCGCGGTAGATCGCCTCCCAGATGCGGGGGAAATGGGTGGTGACGAGGCGGTATCCCCACTGCATCAGGGCGGTCGCGTTCGGCATGGAGAGCACGCAGGGATCGGCTACACGGGTTTCGGCACCCATGGCGTCGAGGGCGAGGGAGAGGTTGCGCGCGGCGCTGTTGTGGCCTTCGCCGAATGCCGCAGTTAGGATGAGGATTCTCGGTTTCTCGGGCATGGATCGCTTTTCCGGCGCCACTTTACGTGACAACCAAGCGTTGCGTCGATGGGCTTTTCTGCTTTCCTTGCCTTGCCGATGGCGAGGGAAAACAAAAAAGATAAGAAGGAACTGAGGCCGGTGGACGAGGAAGCCGATGCCAAGGTTCGCTTTGTACGTCTGGGAAAGGACGCGGTCGAGGAGGTGGAGGAATTGCCTCCTGTGCGGGTGGGCGATAGTTCCAACTCCGATGTGACCTTGCTGCCCGCGAGCAAAGATGAGCTCAAGATCCGTTCGATGGAGCCCGATGTCGGATCACTGATTGAGAAGGAGGCTCCGGTGGATGAAGAGGTCTGGGACTCGGAGGATGCCCCGGATCGTAACTTCCCATGGGGTTGGGTTGCGCTTGTATCTTGCGTTTTCTCGGTGGCGATCCTGTGGTCGCTTTCGAATCTGAACAATGCAGGTGAAAAGAGCGATCTATTGGAGATGGAGACGAGTGCGATACTTCAAAAGGAGAGGCAGGAGGAGATCGACGCCGAGATGCAGATAGGCACGATTGAGAAGGCTGTGCGTAATTTTTTAGACTCCAGATCGGTTGAGGAGATGCTCCGTTATGTGCGCCACCCCGAAAGGGTGCGTCCGTTGATGGAAAGTTATTACGCGGCAGCAACACCCAAGCCCGTCCACATCGAGAACTTTCTCTCATTGGAGCCCTTGACGATTGATAACCGAGCTTCTTTTTGGATGATTTCTTGCCAATTGGAAGGTGAATTGCGAACGCAGATGATGCTGGAGTTGAATTCGGTGAATGATGCGAAAGTGGATTGGGAAACCTTCGTGTGTTACCAGCCGATGGCATGGGACGAGTTCGCGAACAGCAGGCCGAGCGGATACACGGGCGACTTCCGGGTTTATGTGGAAAAAGACATGTTCCATAGCCATGAGTTTTCCGATTCCAACACTTTCGATTCCTACCGCCTTACCGCTCTCAATGGTGAAGAGGTGCTTTTCGGCTATGTGCCGCATGGGCGGGGTTTGGGTCTGAAGATGCAGGAGCTGACCGCCGGCAGAGAAGGTGAGAGCCTACCCATGCTCCTGCGTCTTCATATTCCCAAGGAGCTCAAGTCCCCGCGCGGGGTGGTGATCAAGGAAATCGTGAGCCCGAGATGGTTTTTTGCAGATGATCCAAAGGAGGGCGAACCTTGATCGAAAAGGAAGATTCGGATGAGGCTCATGCGGATGCACCGTGCCGGGCGGGCTACGGTGTGGTGTTGTTTGGCGCGGTGCTGTTTTTCCTTTTCCAATACGTCGCCGCGCTGGTGAATCTGGGGCAGGCATCCGGCGCGATGGAGAACAAGTTCAGCGCGCTGGCGCGGGACAAGTATATGGATTTTCTGATCTGGGAGAATGTTCAGGTGCTCTTCGCCTACGCGATCCTTGCGGTTCTCTTCGCGATCGTGCTGAGGCCGTTCGTGTCCGGCCTATGCGGTCGGTTCGCGCTAAGCAGTTTCTGGCGCAAGACGCTCATTGCGATTCTCGGTGCGTTTGTAGTGCACGGATATTTCGTTCTGAGGTTGGTGGAGACTCGCCCCTATTTCCTGGACGACGCCAAATTCGGCCACTGGTATTACGAGATCCTGAACGTGGTGCCGGATGCGGCGAAGCCGGTGGTGTTTTTCCTGCTCTTCAAGGGGCTTCCGGTCGGCATTCTGCTATACGTCGCCTGGTGGTATTGGAGAAAATTATCGAGGAAAAGCCGGACGGTGACGTTCTCGTGCGTTTGCGTGCTTGCTGCATTCGCATTTTGGCAGATCGGCAAGCCGGAGCGAAAGATCGCCGCCGGGGTGGAAGGGAAGGGGGGAAGGCCGCCGAACGTGATCCTCATCGGTTCCGATTCCTTGCGCGGTGACCGCCTCGGTTACACCGGATATCGTCCTCGGCGGACGGATGGGCTCGCGGCCGCGGGTGTTTCGCCAAGGATCGACGCGCTGGCGTCGCGATCCATAAACTTGGAGAATTGTTTCACGCCGATCGCCTCGACGTTGGAGTCGGGGACAACGATGATGTCATCGTCGTATCCCCACACGCACGGTTTCCGGCACATGTATCCGGATGCGGAAACGGTGGCTGGAGCGAAATCACGCGTTCAGCCGTTGGCGAAGGTGCTTGCGGAAAAGGGCTACGATACGGCGGTGTTCGGCGATTGGTGTGCGGGATACTTCGAAATGATGCCGCTGGGCTTCGAACATGTTTCCGTATCCAGCTTCGACAATTTCAAGATCTACATGAGCCAGGCGGTGGTGATGGCGCACTTTGTGATCCCGCTCTACTTCGATCATCAGGCAGGTTATGCGCTGTTCCCGCAGCTCGGTTCCTTCGCACAGTTCGTGACGCCCGAGGTGGTGACCGGACGGGTGAAGGAACGGCTGGGCGCGGTGTCGGAAAGCGGCAGGCCGTTTTTTTGGCACGTGTTTTATTCCTGCAATCATCTGCCCTACCGCAGCCCGGAGCCTTACAACAGCATGTTCGCGGATCCCGGTTACTCGGGGCCGAACAAAAGCGGTGTGGATTTCGACATCGATTCGTTCATCGGCGGAACGGATCTGGAGAACAAGTGGAAGGCGCTGCCCGAAAAGGAGATCCGGCAGATCCGGGATCTTTACGATGGGTGCACGCGGCAGCTCGACGACAACGTGGGCATGATCCTCGACGAGTTGAAAAAGCAAGGACTGGCGGAAAATACGATTGTGATCATCAACGCCGACCATGGTGACAACCACTACGAGGAAGGCGTCACTCTGGGCCATGGACTCACTTTCAACGGAGCGGCGCGCGGCAACCATGTGCCGCTGCTTTTCCATGTGCCCGGAGCGGAGGCTGCGAAGATCACCTCGCAGGTGCGGACGATCGACATGGCACCGACGATCGCGGATCTGCTGGGGGTGCCCAAGCCGGATGCCTGGGAGGGCGAAAGCTTCGCGGGATGGCTGAAGGGAACCGAAGAGCCTGCGCCGCGCGCATTTTACGGCGAGACCGGGTTTCCCTTCGTCCAGTTCCGGGTGCCGGGCATCGAGCGTCCGAAGCTTCCGCCGATGGACCGGATGAATTTCATCGACGATTCCTTCAACTACCAGTTCGTCCTCAAAGACGAGTTCGAGGAGCCGCTGGTGAATGCCAAGCAAAGATGCCTGATGACGGAGAAGTGGAAACTGATCTGCACGCCTACCGCGGATGGCGGGCGTCACTTCGCACTTTTTTCCAGACATCCCGATCCATACAGCGAGGCGGATGTCGCATCATCTAACCCGGATATCGTCGCGCCGATGAAGGCTGCTTTGGAGAAATGGATGGACGGAAAAATGGAGACGCCCCTTGCGGAAATTTTCCCGCAAGGTGAGTGAGCTCATCTCGCCATCAATGCCTCGATCTCGTCGGCTTCGATGGGGATGCTCGCCATGAGGTCGATGTTCTCTTTTTCACCGATCAGGTAATCGTTCTCCAGGCGGATGCCCATTCCTTCCTCCGGGATGTAGATGCCCGGCTCGATCGTGAAGATCATGCCTGGTGCTACGGCTTGGTTGGCGGGGGAGACATCGTGTACATCGAGACCTAGGTGATGAGATGTGCCGTGCATGTAGTATTTCTTCACGAGCGGCTTGTCCTTCGGCGCGGCGGCGGCTTCCTCGGCGGTATAGAGCCCTAGGCCGATGAGTTCCTTGTCCATCTGTGCGACGACCATTTTCTGGAAATCCGTGATGAACACGCCGGGGCGGAGAATGGAATCAGCATAGCGGACCATGCGTAGCACGGCATTGTAAACGTCCTTCTGGCGCGGCGTGAATTTTCCGGAAACCGGGATGGTGCGGGTCATGTCCGCGTTCCACCCGCCATATTCGGCCGCGACGTCGAGAAGCAGTAGTTCGCCGTCCTTGAGCGGTTGGTCGTTGGGGATGTAATGGAGAATGCAGGCGTTGAGGCCGCCAGCGATGATGGGGCCGTAGGCAAAGCCGTGCGAGCCGCGCTTAATGAACTCATGGATGAACTCCGCCTCGACCTCCCACTCGCCGACCCCGGGTTCGACGAAACCAAGCACGCGGCGGAAGCCCGCCTCGGTGATATCGCAGGCGATCTGAGTGAACTCGACCTCCTCCTCGGATTTGATCGAGCGCAGACCGTAGATCAGCGGTGCCAGGCGGCGGTAGGTATGCAGGGGGAAACGCGACTGGCACTCTTTCGCGAAGCGGAGCGATTTCGTATCGAAGGCTAGGTCGCCGCGCGGGTGCTCATTCGTCGAGAGGTAAACGGACTCGGCCTGCGGCATGAGGCGGTTCATGACGCCGTCGAATTCCGTGGTCCACTCGATGCGCGAAACGCCGGTTCTTTCCCTTGCCTGTTCCTTCGTCAGCTTGGCTCCCTCCCACACCGCGATGTGGTCGTTCGATTCGCGGAGAAAAAGGATCTCGCGGTCTTCCGGCTCCCTCGCGTCCGGGAAAAGGATAAGCACCGTTTCCTCCTGCGCGACACCGGTGAGGTAAAATAGGTCGTTGCTCTGCTTGAAAAGCTGTGAGGCGTCCGCATTGGTCGGCTGGATATCATTCGACTGCACGATGGCCATCGCGCGCGGCTCCAGCAAGGCGGAGAGGTTTTTCCTGTGGGTGGTGAAAAGTCCGGCGGAGGGGATCTTGGTGCGCATGGTGCCTGATAGGGGAAGGTTCGGAGAGAACATGGTTAGTGGTTATAGTCGAAGTGATACAAGGTTTCCGCGCCGACGCTGGATAGTACTTCCTTCTTTGGCTAGTTGGAATTTCGGATTTTGACGGCTTGCATTGCCATTTCCCCTGTGGAGAGGTAGCCGCGTATGCAGGATTTGGAGTTTTTCGCAAAAAAAGGGACATCGCTGAAGATATGCGGCGTGACGCTGCGCTCGGATGCCGAGAAGCTGGCAGCGATGGGTGTTCATGCCGTCGGATTCAATTTCTGGCCGCTTTCGAAGAGGTATCTCGATCCCCGACCGAACCGCTGGATGAAAGAACTGGCGGGCGGGATCCTGCGCGTCGGTGTTTTCGTGAACGAGGCCAGCGACCTTCCCTATCGGCTATACGGAGAGGGCATGATCGATGTGGTGCAGTTGCACGGCGACGAGACGCCGGAGAGCGTTGGCGGATTCGTCAAGGCGGGCATACCGATCATCAAGGCGGTGGGTGTAAGGGATTTTTCCGATATCGATGTGGCCGGAAGCTACGGTTCCGATGCGGTGTTGCTGGACGCGCATGCGCCGAAAGTTTTTGGCGGCACGGGTGAGACGTTCGATTGGGGACTCGCGCGAGCGTTCGGAAAAAGTTTCCCCGCCATCCCGATGATACTGGCGGGAGGTATTACGCCGGAGAATGCAGGGCAGGCGGTCGAGGAGGTTCGTCCGTGCGCGCTCGATGTGGCATCGGGGGCGGAGGTTTCGCCGGGCGTGAAGGATTTCGGAAAGGTGGCCGCGTTGTTGGAGGCATGTGTCGCGGAACGATGATCACGGACTCGCATTGCCATCTGGCGTCTGCTCGTTTCGCGGACGATGAACGCACGGAAATCATCCGCCGCGCAGTGGATGCGGGTGTGGGCCGTATGGTCACCCTGGCAACCTGTTTGGATGACGTCCCCCTGAATCTCAAGCTTGCGGAACATCCCCGCGTGATGGCCTCCATCGGCATTCATCCCTGCGATGTGCATCATGCCCCTGACGACGCGGTGGAGCAGCTCGCTGCTTTTGCCAGTGATGCGCGCGTGTGCGCGATCGGCGAGACGGGCCTGGATTACTTCCATCCTGCTCCGGAAGGCTGGAGCGAAGCCGACTATAAAGAACGGCAGCGCGATTTCCTGACCCGGCATTTTGAACTCGCTGCATCTTCCGGCCTCAACATCGTGATACACACGCGCGACCGCGAGGGCAGGGGATCGTTCGATGACGCGCTGGGGATCTACGCCGGATTCTCGGATCGCGTCCGTGCCGTGTTCCATTGTTTCGTTTCGGAGTGGGATCTGGCGGAAAAGGTGATCGGCTTGGGCGGCCTCGTTTCTTTCGGTGGCGTGGCGACTTTCAAAAATGCGGATCTCGTGAAGGAGGCGGTGAAACGCTGCCCGTCCGGAAGCTTCATGCTGGAGACGGATTCGCCCTACCTTGCGCCGGAGCCAATGCGCGGGAAACGCAACGAACCAGCCTTTGCGATGCGCGTGGCGGAAGCCGCCGCCGCGCTCCGGGGCGAGACGCTGGAGCAACTCGCAGCGCACACCGAAGCGGCGGCGGAAATGTTTTTTCGGTGGCGGAATGATTCCGCTTGAACAAAAGGCGCTCTGACAAACGTTTCTCCTTGTGGTGATTTCCATCCACCGCTCCGCGAACCGAACAATCAGAACCATGAAACACAAACACCTAGTCGCACTCTCGCTCTTCCCCTTCCTCATCGTCTCCTGCGCCGACCAAGGCGTCGAAGACTATGATGTTTCCAATCCCTACGCCGCCCCCGATTACGGCGATGAGACGGGCACTCCAAGCCTGCCTGCCGATGTGAACCCGGTTTACGAGCAGCCTGCCGTTTACGAGGACACCACGCCAGCCGTTGCGGATCACACCCCTCCGGCTCCTGCTGCGGTTGCAAAAGTTCACACCGTTGTCCGCGGGGACAGCCTCTGGAGCATCGGGAAAAAATATAGTGTCTCCGTCGATGCGATCAAGCGGGAGAACGGGATGACACGCGACATCGCCGTGCTTGGTTCGAAGCTTAAAATCCCGGCGCAATAACCTCATGCATCCGCGTGCTGTTCTTGCCGGCTTCCTGTTGGGGGCCTCGTCGCTTCTCGCCCAGCAAGAGCAGCCGCAGGAATCGCCTGAGTCATCGCCGATGAGCCCGAAGGAGGATGCGATCGAGCAACTCCTTTCCGAAAGGGAATCGCCCGAGGCACTGCAAAAGGCCATCGCGTCCGCGCGAACCCTGAAGGTTTCCGAGCAAGCGATCCTCGAGGCGCGCTTCCTTTTCCATGTCGACCGCGCTGAGGACAAGGAGATCGCGGCGCTGCTTCCGGAGTTCCTCGCGTTCAAGGATCGGTTCAAGCTCGATGACTCCGAGATCTTCGCAGGCGTGGACGACTGGCTCGCCGTAACCGAATACGTGCAGGCGATCGCCGCAATTGAAAAGGGCGACAAGGACGGCTTCAAGCGGCACATCACCGAGGCTTTCTGGCTCAGCCCGCGGCAGGGGGCGGCCTTCGCCCCGCACATCGACCGCATTCGTCTGATGGACGCGATGAAAGCTGTGCGGATCGATTTCAAAAAGGAATACAACGATGCGCTGACCGGGAAGCCGGTCGCTCTTGGAGCCATCCTCGGAGATAGGAAAGGTTTGCTGCTCCACTTCTGGTCTCCCTGGAGCCAGGAGTGCGAAGCCACGATCGCGGACTTCCTGATCTCCGCCGAATATCTTGCCGCCAACGATGTAGCGGTGGCCTCGATCCTTCCCGAGACATCGGAGAAGGTCATCGCCGATGCCAGGGCCATGCTCGGCAAGGCAGGGAGAAAAATCTCCGGATCATGGATTGTTGATTCCGAAAAAAATTCCATCAGCGCGCAACTCAAGGTGCAGACCGTACCGGTTGTCGTGTTGGTTTCATCGGACGGAACGGTTCTCTATCACGGTCATCCGACCGATGAGGAGTTCTGGAGATCGCTCGGGAAAATCAATCCGGGCATTGTCCGTCCGGAGATGCGTGAGGGTGATTGACTACTGCATCCGTACAACTACTGCGCATGCCGTAGTGGCCGTCATTTGCGGTTGGGAAAATAAATTTCACTTTTCCGAAAAGTTTGCGTATTTTAACTTGACGGAAACCTCAAATACTAGTTTCCTCGTAAACAAGAAACGGAAGCACTCCAATGGCCAAGCCATCACACCCTTCAAATCTCGAACTTCAGGCGCTGTCAGTTTTATGGCACGATGGCCCCTCTACTGTGAACGCAGTACATGGCTCGCTCCCCGACGGTCGCGAGCGCGCCTACACCACGGTGCTCTCGGTGATGCAGAGCCTCGAGCGCAAGAAGTTGGTGAAGCGCATCCGTTCCGGCAGGGCTCATACTTACGAGCCCGCCTATTCCCAAGAGATCATCGTGCGACGCGCCACGGATGACTTCATCACAAACGCTTTTGGAGGACGTCTCGGTGAGGCGGTCCTCGCTACCCTCTCCGCCGGTTCATTAACACCGGAAGAGAAAACAAACATCGAACGCGAACTCCAAAGACACAAAACCATGGCTGCAAAGAAAACAGTAAAGAAGGCCGCGGCCAAGCCCGCGAGTAAACCCGCCGCAAAAAAAGTTGCCAAGAAGGCGCCGGCCAAAAAGGCCGCTGCTAAAAAGGCAGTGAAGAAGGCGGCTACAAAAGCACCCGCTAAGAAAGCTCCGGCTAAAAAAGCGGTGAAGAAGGTGGCGAAAAGCGCCAAGAAGGCACCTGCCAAGAAAGCCGCGAAAAAAGTCGTAGCTAAAAAGGCAGCACCCGCCAAAAAGGCAGCACCTGCCAAGAAAGCCGCAGCCAAAAAGGCTCCAGCTAAAAAGGCAGCCGTGAAAAAGGCGCCAGCTAAGAAAGGCAAATAGTAACATCACCACCGCATACAGCTTGAACCGCCCCCTGTGGCGCTAGAGCTGTGGGCGATGTTCTTGATGTTTCAAAACAAAGCGGGAAGCCTTATGGCTTCCCGCTTTTCGTTTGTTCGGATGCGTTATTCCTGCGCCCGTTTCTTTTTGTTTCCCCTCGTGGCGCGATGTGGTTTGCTCCCCGCATGAGATTCACTGTCAATGCCGTGGTTGCCTTTGCTTTCATTGTCCTCGCAGGGGGCGTGATGGCCGGCGGGAACAAGGCGAAGAAGGTGGACATCTCTTTCCACATTGAGACGGAAGCCTCCGACAACCCGAAGATGATATTCCCCCACGAGGTGATGGGTAAGCAGAGGTTTTTCCGGCGCATACCCGAAGTGTCCTCGAATGATTTAGTCGCATTCTCGCCCTTCCCTTCGGATGACCAGGCGTCTTACGGCGTGATACTTCAGCTAAAGGACAACGCCCGCAGGCGGCTTGCGGCTGTTTCCCAGATCAGCAGCGGCAAGTGGCTGGTCTGTAAGGCCTTCGGTCGCATGGTCGATGGCGTGCTGGTGGAGGATCCCGTGGACGACGGGGTGGTGGTGGTCTGGAAGGGGCTATCGATCGAGGAGATCGGGATATTGGACGAACTGCTTCCTCGCATCGGCGAAAAGAAAAAGTAACTGCGAAGAGATGATGGGAAAATTCCTCGGATGTTGGTTGGCGCTCGCGGGTGCGCTTTGTGCGGAGCGGCTTGAGCTGGTCTTGCCGACGGAGAATCAACACCTCTTCTCGGGCTCGCCGGAGAAATTCTACATGTATGTGGATCGGACGTTTGAGGGAGAAGTAACGAAGCCTTGGGACGGCGGGGCGTTCGGCTATACGCGCTCGCCGATACGTGTCGGAGGGCAAGTGGTGATGACCCGTTTCCACGAAGGTATAGACATCGCCCCGGTGAAACGTGACAAGGCCGGGAATCCCCTCGATCTGGTGATGAGCATCGCGAAAGGCAAGGTGGTTCACACCTCCGACATCGCGGGGCGCAGCAACTATGGAAAATACGTGGTGGTCGAGCACGACTGGGATAGCTCGAAGGTGTATTCCCTTTATGCGCACCTCGCGGAGATCACCGCTCGGGTGGGAGATCCCGTCAACGCCGGGTCGGTGCTCGGCAGGATGGGATACACGGGTGCCGGGCTGAACCGCACACGGGCGCATGTCCATCTGGAAATCGCGCTATTGATGAGCGAGCACTACGAGGGTTGGCACAAGACGTATTTCGGCAGCCCGAATTACCACGGGAATTTTAACGGGATGAACCTTGCGGGAGTCGATGTGGCCGCGTTTTTTCTGGAACACCGGGCGAACCCCGAACTGAAGTTCAGTGAGTTCGTCCTGAACCGTCCGGTGCAGTTCAAGGTATTGGTTCCCGCAGCAGGGGGTGTGCCGGAATTTTTGGTTCGTTACCCGTGGATGAAACGGGGCGAAGTGCCAGACGCGGTGTCATGGGAGATTGGTTTTGCGGCGACAGGGCATGCCATTTCATTCACACCGAGCATCCGCCCGATCAGTCAAGCGGCGGTCAGCCACATTCGCCCTTCGGAAATCCCGCACCGTTGGCTGACGCGCGGGTTGCTGACAGGGGAGGGAAATCAGGCCTCTCTTTCCAGCGGCGGGAAGCAGCTTCTCTCGCTTGTTTTGGATGATTTCCCGAAGGCGGCCGAGTGAAAGTCAGTTGCCGCTTTCCGCGATGATCTCCTTATATAGTGCGGCTTCCGGAGTCGGTTGGCGCGCCAGAGTGGGATCGTTGTTCAGATCAACAAAGTGGAGGCCGAAGTCGGTGTTGGGATCGAAAGGATGACCCCACTCGCGGTTTGATGTGACCGACCACCAGTTGTAGCCGCGGACGGGGACGCCTGCCTTGATCGCGTTCAATACCTCGGCGAGATGCGAGCGCATGTATTCGCTGCGGGTGATGCCCCCAGCCGAGGGTGTGCAGCCGTTTTCCACGATCATCAGTTCTTGTCCGGGGAACCAACGGCTGAAGCGGCGCAGCGCATGGAAAAGCCCGCGCGGCCAGACCGGTGCGCGGAGGAAACGTCCGTTCGCCGCCTCCTCTAACAGGCGGAATTTCGCAAGGCGATGGGTCGGCAGCCCCCAGTAATAATCGAGACCCACGAAATCTTGCGCACCGATGGCTTCCGGCGGGCAGAGTTCCTTGGCGAGTTTTCCTGACATGCCGAGATACCACCAGTTTGAGTTTGCGATGAGGGTGGTGGTTCCCCAGAAACGCCACGCCCAGTTCAGCCAGCTTGATTTCGACTCCAGGCTGTAGAAGCGATCACCCGGATCGATGGGGACGATCACGAGCTTTGATTCATCGCCAAAGATCCGCGCCGTGATGAGCCGGGCGAGACGGACTTCCATGCCTGCGCCCGTGCATTTTTCTGAAACGCCCGGTGCATCGGTGCGGATGCCTATGCGGACTTTTCCCCGCCGCCTCACGTGCCGCATTCCGCGTCCGGTGGACAGATGCTCGGGTGAAATCTCGTCCGAGGTGAAGACTTCATGCAGTGAAACCGGACGGATGGAGCGACCGATGAACGCTTCCGGCTCCGCAAGCCACGGGACATCGCACTGCCCGGCGAGGTCGTTCTGGAAATCGCGCACGGCGAGATCGACATGGTCGAGCAAGCGGGTGTGGCCGTGCGGCGCGAGGACGACGTAGTGCTCCACGCTGAGGCAGGTTTTCAGGAAACGGAAACGCCCGCGATTCTCAAGCTCGGGAGGGAGAAGATAGAAGGCGTCGCCATACAGGGCGTCCACACGGCCGTCGGCGAGGGCGTCGCGGGCATCGTCGTAGTTGCGGAAAAGCTGCTTGCGCGCGCCGGGCGGGAGGTCGCGCTTCCAGCCCTGCGGCTGGTTGCCGATGGCGATCACGCCGACTTTTTTTCCCGCGAGCGATGACAGGTCGCGATCCGCACAATCGACAGCCACCATCACGGCCTTGCCGGTGCGGAGATAGGGATCGCTGGATTCGAAACGTGTCTGATCCTCCATCGTGATCCCGCCGATGACGAGATCGACGTCGCCGCGTTCGCTGACGAGCGCGCCTTTGGTGGTGAATTTGAAAAGTGCCTCGGCCATGCCGCGGTGGCACGCGCCCCAGTCGAGGAGCATCTGCAGCCACGTCGGGAAGCCGGTGACGAGCGGGTTCACGCCCACCTTCGCGTCGGAGCGCCGCTCCTTGATCGCGGCGCGGGCGCGGGTGTGGGCTAGGAAAAGGTTCGGCACCAGTTTCCCGACCGCCTCCGCCTCGTCATCGACGGGAGCGCCTCGCGGCAAGCCCGGCGGCATGTAGTAGCGGTTCTGCCACCACGGTTTTATGTAGCCGAAGGTGAGCTGGCTCGGCTCGTTGAAGGTGATCCACCAATCGACGCTTTCGCCGAAGGTCTCCGCGACCTTGTCGGCGTAGCGGGCGAATAGATCGGGGAACTCCGGCGCGAGCATTCCGCCGTGGTCGCGCTCCAGCCAGACGGGCCATACGAAATGGTGGAGCGTGAGCATGAGCTTCATGCCGTGGCGGCGAACACACGCCGCCACCTCCGCGTAATGTGCGAGCGCTGCGGGATCGAATTTCCCGCACACCGGCTCCACGCGCGCCCACGCCACGGAGAAACGGAACAGCTTGCAACCCATCCCTGCGGCCGCGGCGATGTCCTCCTCGTAGCGGTTCGCGAAATCCGTCGCTTTTCCGCGCAGCGTCAGTCCCTGGCAACGCTCCCAAAGATCCCAGACATCCTCGCGCTCCGGATCATGCGCCTCCACCTGATGATCCGCATTGGCGGTGCCGAATAGGAAACCCTCCGGAAAAACCAACGGTGTCCGGTCGCGCGGCTTGGCGAATGATGTAGGATGATCCAAAGGCACCCCGGGAGACTACATGTGAGGTGGTGGTTGTCATCCGTGATCAGGGCGATGCATCGCATTCGGGCTTTCGCTTCCATGGGGGCTTACCATCAGAAGCAGGATCAACCGAACACAAGTTACGATCCTGTGCAGCGCGGTTTCCTTGGCCGAAAAATGAGGCGACTCGGGATGTTAGCCGCTTGCGGGATGGTGTCGGCATCCCCAGGATCGCGCCATGGATTTTTCGAAATGGAAGGGCATGGATCCGCATCTGTTGGTCGGCCTGGTGAACACCGAGCTGCGCAACCACTCGGAATCGCTTGAGGATCTGGTGAAAACCCATGATCTCCCCGAAGAGGATTTGAAACGAAAGCTGGGGGAGGCGGGTTACGGTTACCGCGCGGAGCAGAACCAGTTCCGGTGAGAGGAAACGAAAAACGCCCGGCCTCCTTGTCGGAAGCCGGGCGTTGGAATTTTCATCGGGCGTGAGCCCGGGCTGGGGTATTACCAGCGACCGCTGTCGCGACCACCGCCGCCACCGCCGCCGCCACGGTTTCCACCGCCGCCGCCGCCGCCTTTGTAGCCGCCGCCACCACCGCCGCCGTATCCACCACCGCCACCACCACTTGGGCGAGCTTCACGGGGTTCGGAGGCGTTCACGCGGAGTGCGCGACCTTGGTAATCCTGGTCGTTGAGGCCTTCGATGGCCGCATTGAGCTGGGACTGGTCACCGAGTGTCACGAACGCGAATCCCTTGGATTGTCCGGAATCACGGTCGGTGATGATTTTGACCCGTTCGACGGGGCCGTATGCGGCGAAGAGGTCAGAGACGTCTCCTTCAGTTGCTGTGTAGGGCAGATTGCCCACATAAATGTCCATTTGTTCTATTTCCTGACGCCAATTTTCCTAAAGCGATTCCTCCGATCCTGGCGTCACGGATCAAACAAAAAGCGAGCAAACCATACTTAATCCGTTCGAACCTCCATCCAGCCCCGGAGCTGATTCTTTAGCAAGAACCAAATTTTTTCTTTTCCGTGATATTACGGCGGACTTTTGCACGGGGTCAGTTGCGGCGGGCGGTGATGGTGGCGAATGCCAGACGCTTGTTGTTCGCAAGATAATGCCCGTTCAGCCACACGATTCCCTCCGTGCGCAGCCATTCCGGTGCACCACCATGACCGGCGACATAGAGCCGGTGGATCGCGTTTTTTCCAAGCACCTGCACGGTGTTAGCCGAGGTGTAGCGGTTGTAGTCTGTCGTGCCTCACTCGCCGGGTTCCGCACCGCTGGGAGTGGTCGCATTCGATTGGATGCCCCGGCGGAAAATTTCCGAGAGGATTTTCCCGGCGGTTTTGCGTTCCTTCGCCGCCAGTTGCTTGGCGGCGAAAAGGACGTCATCATCGATATCGAGGGTCGTTCGTATACACGTGATGATATCGCATCAGATGCGGAAAGTCAGTTTGATTTATCCCGGGTAGAGAGTTCCATCGACTTCCTTCAGCACGAAAGACGAGACTTTCTCCGCGGCGTCGGGGATGGCGAGGGATTTTGATGCCTCGGACATGAGTTTGAGGGCACCGGGGTTGGTGAGGAGGCTGGTGAGGAGTTCCGCGAGGGTTTCGGGTGTTAGATCCTTTTGCTGGATGAGTTTGGCGGCTCCTGTTTCCGAGAAAACTTTCGCGTTGGCGGTCTGGTGGTCGGCGGCGGCGTAGGGGTAGGGGACGAGGATGGAGGGGAGGCCGGCGAGGGAAATTTCTGTGAGAGTGGAGGCTCCGGAGCGGGTGATGACGAGATCGGCGAGGGCGTAGGCGGAGGGCATCTGGTCGCAGAAGCCGATGAGCTGGTAGCCGGGGCGCTGGACGGGGTGCTCCGCCTGGATGCGCGGTAGGTCGTTGGGGCCGGCGATGTGGAGGATCTGGATGTTCTCGGGGAGCAGCGGCGCTGCGTTGGCGACGAGCTGATTGAGACCGAGCGCGCCCTGTGAGCCGCCGGTGACGAGTAGGGTGGGCTTCGCGGGATCGAGCCCGAAGCGCGCGGCGGCTTCGGTGCGTGAGGGGAGCTTGTGGATTTCCGGACGGGCGGGCGTCCCTGTTAGAAGAGTGGGCTTTTTGAAAAACGCGGCGGCGGGCTGGAGGCCGATGAAGACTTTGTCGCAGAAGCGGGAGGTGAGGACGTTCGCGCGGCCGGGGCGGGCGTTGGAATCGTGGACGAAGGTTTTTTTCCCCAGTCTGTATCCGGCGTAAACGGGTGGCAACGAGGTGAAGCCGCCCATACCGAGCACGGCATCGGCTCCGAATTCGCGGATGATTTTTTTCGATGCCTGGATCGATTGGTGGAGCGCCAGGAGGAAGGGCAGCATCTTCGGGGAGAAAGTCGGGGGTTTCGCGATCGCGGGGACGACCTTGAAATTGAGGTGCGGGTATTTCGCGGACGCCTGGGAATCGATCTTCTTCTGGGAGATGAGCAGCAGCGGCTCGTGACCCTGCGCGAGGAGTGTTTCCGCGACGGCGATGCCGGGAAACAGGTGGCCGCCGGTGCCGCCGCAGGCGATGAGGATTTTTCTCGGTGATGTCATTGGTGATATTTTGCGTGGATCGGTGTGGCCGGTTCCTAACGCCTTCTCATGCCGAAAGAAGGGTTCCGGTTGTGGTGCCGGATCACCATGATGCGAATGCAGTCCATCCTCACTTCAAAAAGTATGTGGTAGGGAAATTTCTTGAGGTTGCGCCGCCTGTATCCGGATGGATCGAAGTGCTGTTGTTCCGGGCGCTCAAAGACTTCATCAATCGCATCATTCAACTCAGACCAGAAACGTTCCGCCAGATCATCCGATATCTTTGCATAGCCGCCCTCGATCTCACGCGCCTCTCTCGCTGCGATCGGATGGAAGAGGTGTTCCATTCGGAGCTTTCAGTGTCCGCAGGCACGGTTGAATTCCTCGCGTGTCAATCCGCGGACTTTTCCCGCATCCATTTCTTCGGAGCGGCGGGCGGCTTCATCGTCATCCACCCAATGGTGCACCTCATCAAGGGAACCCAACAGGAATGCCGCCAACTCGGCGCGCTCCTGTGTGGATAGGGCACTGGCTGCTTTGCGTAATTCCAGAATCTGTGACATGGGATGAATGCTAATCGATGCCAGGGGCGCGTTCCAGCAGGATGTTTCCGAATCGGGAGATCTCAGGCCAACCCGGCGCGGGTGAGGAGGGCGGTGGGGTCGGCGGGGCGGGACATGAAGTTTTCGTAGAGGACTTCGGGGGGGGCGGAGTTGCCTTTGCTTAGGATGTGCTCGCGGAAGGAGAGGCCGGTTACGGGATTGAGAATGCCTTCGTTTTTGAAACGGCTGAACGCATCGGCGTCGAGGACTTCGGCCCACTTGTAGGAGTAGTATCCGGCGGCGTATCCGGTGGGGGAGCTGAAGAGGTGGTTGAAGCGCAAGGCCATGGACGGGCCCTGGGTTTTCGAGGGGGCGCGGTAGTCGGCGAGGATTTCGCGATCCACTTCCGCGAGGTCGCGGCCGAGGTATTTCGCGGTGTGGAGGTGGAGTTCGAGGTCGAGCTTGCCGAGTGCCATCTGGCGCATGAAGACGGTGGCGGACATGTAATTTTTCGCGGCGACCATTTTCCGGAAAAGCTCCTCGGGGATGGCTTCGCCGGTGAGGTGGTGGCGGGCGAA
>JAYTOE010000009.1:0-39943 GCA_043747935.1 Akkermansiaceae bacterium | reverse complement strand
CCGCGCAGCGAGCCTTGGGTGCTGGTGGCCACCAACGAAATCGACCTCACCCCTTGGAAAGGCTCGAAAATCGCCAGCGGCATACTGGTGCTTCTGGTGATCGCCATCTATGTAGCCTTCGCGCATTGATCCCGCCATGCTTTCCCCTAACACCACCATCAACAGCCTCGTCCACGAGGCGCGCGCCGCGCTGCTCTCGCGCTTCGGCGTTTCATCTACGGTGGTTGCCGTAGCTCCGGGCAGGGTGAACCTGATCGGCGAGCACATCGACTATTGCGACGGCTTCGTGCTGCCCTTCGCGATCGAGCGCGCGGTGGTCATCGCCGCCGCGCCGAACGGGATCTCGGAGGCGCGGGTCGCCACGGCCTTCGACGGCGAGGGAGCCGTGATCCCGCTCTCGGAGCCGCAGCAGATCTCCGATCCGAAATGGTCGAACTACCTGCGCGGCGTGATCGAGGGCTTCCGTCTGCGAGGTATCGAGGTGCCGGGGTTCGACGCCTTCATCGTCTCCAGCCTGCCGGGCGGAGCCGGTCTTTCCTCGTCCGCTGCGCTGGAGTGCGCCGTCGCCACCCTCATCGAGGGGCTGACGGGAACCTCCCTCGGCACGCGCGAGAAGGCGCTGCTGGCACAGAAGGCGGAGCATGATTTCGCGGGCGTGCCCTGCGGCATCATGGATCAGTTCGCCTCCGCCTTCGGCAAGGAGGATCAGCTGATCCTGATCGACTGCCTCACCGGCGGGACGGAGATGGTCCCCTTCGCCGATCCCGGGCTGACCATCCTTGTATCGAACACCAAGGTTTCCCACGAGCTGTCCGACGGCGGCTACGCGGCCCGCAGGAAAAGCACGGAAGACGGCCTCGCCGCGATCGGCAAGGCAAGCTGGCGCGATGTCACCGTGGCGGATCTTGAGGGGGCGGAGGGGAAAATGGATGAGGTGACCTTCCGCCGCAGCCGGCATGTCGTCGGCGAGATGGCCCGCACAATCTCTGCGGCGCATGCGCTCAAATCCCGGTTTTTCGCCACCCTTGGCGGCCTGATGTACGCCAGCCACGATTCGCTCCGCGACGACTTCGAGGTCTCCTGCCCGGAGCTGGATCATCTCGTGCACACCGCGCGCGGCCTTGATGGCGTGATCGGCGCGCGGATGACGGGCGGCGGCTTCGGCGGCTCGACCGTCACCCTCTGCAAAGCTCAGCAGGCGGAAGCGATCGCCGCGGAATTGGTGGCATCCTACGAGGCAGAGTTCGGCTTCGCCCCGGAAATTTTCGCCACCCGCCCGGCGGAGGGCGCGAGGTTGCTGTGAGGCGTTACGAGGTTGCGCGGCACCGGAATCGTGCTATGGAAACGACGCGCGGCAATCAGCCACTAAATGCAAGCGAAGCACGAAAGATACTACGGATTGCCACCGTTAGGAACCTCCACAACCCGACTGATCATGAAAATCCGACTTATCGCCACCACACTTGCTGCGCTTTTCCTCTCCCTGAGCGCCGCGCATGCCCGCACCTGGAAAAGTTCCGACGGCGCGAAAACTTTCGAGGGCGAGCTGAAGGCCTACAGCGCCGAGACCGGCAAAGTGACCGTGACTCTGGCCAACGGTAAGGATTTGACCTTCCCGCAGGAAAAGCTTTCCGCAGATGACATCGCTTTCCTCAAGGAAAAGGGAACCATCGCGCCGCCCCCCGCGGCCGCCGCAACGAGTTCATCCGAAAAAGCGGCTTCGGTGCCCACCGTGATACCCGATCCCGATGGCAAACCGGCCGACATGACAAAACCGGTTCAGGTTTTCATCCTCCTCGGCCAATCGAACATGGTGGGTCTTGGCAACATCCCGACGCTTGATGCGCCCGTGAAAACGCAGGGAAAATTTCCTTACCTCGTGGACGATGCCGGCGCATGGACGGTGCGCCAAGATGTGCGGAACGTGTTCATCATGAGCCTCGCTCCCCAGCACAACGACTGGATGAGTATGACGAACCGCAAGAACCTCGGCCCCGAGCATGGCATCGGGCATGCCCTGGGCTCTGCCATTGATGCTCCGGTCATGATTCTCAAAAGCTGCATCGGCAACCGCAGCCTCGGCTGGGATCTGCTCCCTCCCGGCAGCGAACCCTACGAGGCCGGCGGCAAGACGATTCCCGGTTACCGCGGCACCCCGGGTAATCCCAAGGGCAACGGCGAAAAAGTGACAGGCGAATGGTACGCCGGGAAGCAGTACGACGACGATGTCGAGGGCGCGAAGCAGGTGCTTTCCGATCTCGACAAGCATTATCCCGGAGCGAAGGCATACGAAGTCGCCGGGTTCCTTTTCTGGCAAGGCGAGAAGGACGGCGGCAGCGCCGAAAACGCGGCTCGCTACGAATTCAACCTCGTCAATTTCATCAAGGCCCTGCGCAAAGACTTCGACGCCCCGAACGCGAAGTTCGTCCTCGCCACCCTCGGCGAAGCAACGAAAGGCAGCAGCGGCAACGGAGGCTTGATCCTCGATGCCCAGCTCGCGGTCGATGGCGAGAGCGGTAAGTATCCGGAATTCAAGGGCAACGTCGCCACCGTCTATGCCAACCCCCTGTCCATGGGCGGCAGCGGCAACGGTCACTACGGTGGCAACGGCGAAACCTACATGAACGTCGGCGAAGCCATGGGACGCACGATGGCGGAACTGCTCGCCAAGTGAACGCCGCGCTTTGCGGAAAAAAATTCTCTTCAAGCGCCGCACAGGCATTTAGTTTCCCGGCGTGGCGAATGTAGCGAAACAATCCCAAGGTAGTTCTCTCTGGAAAGACGCGTGGCACCGGCTGGCACGAAACAGGCCGGCGCTCTTCAGCCTCGGCGTACTGGTTTGCGTGGTAATCGCGTGTTTCATCGTGCCGTTCCTGCCCTTCATGAAAAACCCGACCGTGATCGATCTTGCCAACCCGGCGGCATCTCCCAGTGCGGAGTATTGGTTCGGCACCGACCAGCTCGGACGGGATCTCTTTGCGCGGGTGCTCTACGGCGGCCAGGTCTCGCTGCTCGTGGGCTTTGTCGCCACCGGCGTGGCGGTGATCATCGGCGTAATCTACGGCGCGGTGTCCGGCTATGTCGGCGGCAGAACCGATGCGGTGATGATGCGTTTCGTGGATATTCTCTTCGCCCTGCCCTTCCTCGTGCTGGTGATCCTCTTCGCGCTGGTCATCGATGAGCCTTCCTCCGATTTCACCACCTGGATCATCGAAACGACCGGCTGGGAGCGCGACCGCGTGGCACCCATCACCACCCTGATCCCGCTCTTCATCGCGATCGGCGCGATCGGCTGGCTGACCATCGCCCGCATCGTCCGCGCCCAGGTCATGAGCGTGAAAAACCTCGATTTCGTGGAGGCCGCGGTCTCGCTGGGACTGAGCCGTTTCCGCATCCTCTTCCGCCACATCCTGCCGAACGTGATCGGCCCCATCATCATCTACACCACGCTCGCGGTGCCTGGGATCATGCTGCTGGAAAGCGTGCTCTCCTTCCTCGGCCTCGGCGTGAAACCGCCTAACTCCTCATGGGGCATCCTCATCAAGGAAGGTGCGGACCGCATGGAAGTCTCTCACTACCTGCTACTGTTCCCCTCCCTGTTTTTCGCGACCACCCTCTTCGCCCTCAACTTCCTCGGCGACGGCCTCCGCGATGCCCTCGATCCGAAATCATCGAAGGATTGATTCTTTGCCGCTTGGAAAGCCCGTCCGCTTGTGGGAGAAATCCGCCGTGCGTATTTCCGCTTTCGGCGATGTGATCAAGGTCTGGGTCTGGGCTCTCGGCTCGCTGGTGATCGGGCTGTGGCTCACGCCGATGGCTTTCAACGGCGGCAAGGCGCTTTCCGAGCTATCGGTCAGCAAGGATTTCAATGGGATCATGAACAAGGTCGCGGCGTGGAGCGGCGCGGCGAAACTGGAGGATTTTTTCATGGTCTGCTGGCCTATCGTGGGTCTTTTGCTTTTCCTTCCCCTCATCGAGTGGTTGCGGCTTGGTGCCGGGCAGAACAAACGGAAAGGGCCGTGGCGCATCCGGCTGCCGCACGGAGCTGGCGCGAAAGACTCCGGCCAAGCGATCGTTGCGTCCCGTTACGGCCCGCTGGAGGCGATGACCGGTCTCCTCGCCACCTTCGGCTGTTTCCTCATGATCGGTTACGTGATGGTGGCCGCAGGAGCTTACGCCTGGCAAAGCGACCCGCGGGCGTGGCACGAAGGACTGCTTTTCGATATCGGGATCGCGCTTGCTCTGGCGTTGCTGATCGAGATGTTTTTCCGCTGCGTCGTGCTCGGGATTTTCCTCAGGGCGATGAAGGCTCCCGCAGCCATCGCACTGGCGGCGCTGATGTTCGGCGGAGCGCGATACCTGCTCAGCGGCTTCGGGTCGGCGGATGCGGTGGATCCTGAAACGCTTTCCGCCGTCCAACTGACCGGGATCATCCTCGGTGGCGGGGATCTCGCCGCCCGTGTCATCGCTGTTTTCCTGCCATGGTTCGCCTTCGGCTGTGTGCTCGGCTGGGCGCGATGGCGGACGGCATCGGTATGGCTCCCCGCGGGTCTGCTCATGGGTTGGTTGCTGGCCGACCGGATTTTCGACAAAGCAACCGATGCCATCGCGGTCAACGACCGGCTGTCTATTTTCCTCACATCCGGTTCGGTGCAAACGGGGCTAATCCCACTGCTGGGTGTGTTCGCGGTCGGCGGGTTCGTGCATCTCTTCACCCAACGTTATGCGGATCGTGAAAATGCCGTCGATTGATGTCCTCGATTGGCTCTACCCCGCTATCTGCGAGATTTGCGGGCTGGGGCTTTCCGGCGGAAAGGCGCTGTGCGAACCCTGCGCGGAACGCCTGCCACGCATCGCGCCGCCGTTCTGCGATGTCTGCGGCGAGCATTTCCAAGGCCTCATCGACGGCCCTTTCGATTGCCCGAACTGCAAGGAGGTCTCCTTCCACTTCGAGTTCGCAAGGGCGGCGATGGTTCGCTCCGGCGAGACCCTGGATCTCGTCCACCGCCTGAAATACGGCCGGGAAATACACCTCGGCGGGGAGCTGGGGAGGCTGGCATGCCGGGCGTTTTCCGACCGTCGGCTGGCCGTGGCGCTGGAGGAGAAATGGCCGCTGGTGCCGGTGCCGCTACACCGCTCGCGGCAGATGGACAGGCAGTTCAACCAGGCGGAGGAGATCGCGCGATCCATCGCGATCGAGACGGGGCTGCCGGTGGCGCACTTGCTGAAACGCGTGCGGCGCACCGAAACGCAAACCCGTCTGAGCAGAAAGCAGCGGATGGAAAATCTGCGGGGCGCCTTCGCTCTGCGGGAATCACTTCCGGAAAATGCACCGCCCGGTTATCTGCTCGTGGATGATGTTTTCACCACTGGCTCCACGGTGGACGAGTGCGCGAAGGTGCTGCGGAAAGCGGGCGCGGGGAGGATCGCGGTGCTTACGGTGATGCGAGGGTGAGCGATCCTGTTCCTTGTTGAAGTCCTGCTGTTTCTCTGGCAGCTTCCGCCTATGAAAATCGAAGTGGAAACCGAGGATGACGGTCGGTTCGTCGCGGAAGTGCCCGCCATCCCGGGAGCCATGGCTTACGGAAAAACCGCCAAGGAGGCGGTGGCGAAGGTAGAGGCGCTTGTCTTGCGCGTTCTCGCCGACCGTATTGAAGCGGGTGAGGAATCCCCTGAAATCGATGAAGTATTCTCCATCACCGCATGAGTGTCTGGGGATCGGCAAAAGCGCGTCATGTTTTTAAGTCGCTGCTGAAAATTGGTTGGGTGGTAAAACGTGAGACGGGCGGTTCTCACCGAATTCTGGAACGCGATGGATACTCCGACTACGTTTGAGGATTTCATGATGGCACAGAAATCGGGCCCCGAATGCTTGCCCGAATCGCAAAGCACACGGATTTGAAACCCTCCGATACCTTCTCGGAAAAGTGTTTACTCTGACGCAACAGTGATCGCGCGGAAATCAATTTTCATCGCGACACCCGGGTGCATCTGGAGGCCGATGGGGCCCTTCTCCTTCGCGGACTCGGAGGTGTATTCCTTTTCCGTCCAGAGGGTGGAAGCCTCTTTTTTCTCGTTGCTCGTTCCAGTCAGCGCCCCCTCCGCCACTGTCCAGACATCCGCGCCGACCGTTTTCCATCCGGCGAGGGATTTCCCGTCGAAGATCGCTTCGGGAGCGGCGAGGGAAACAAGAGTGGAGGCAAGGAGGCAGGCAAGGATTTTCATAAGTGAGTATAAGCCAGTCAGCGCGTGGATGTTTCACTTTCCGTGGATGGAAAAAATCGGATGCTGACCGCGCAGCACGCAAAACAAATGCCGAGAGCCACAAGGGGCAGGAGGCCGGATTTTAGGTCGTTGCCAAGGAACCATGGGTGGAGTGGTGATGCAGGATCGAGGGTGCGGGCCATGGAGAATGTCTTTAGTGCGAACACCAACCCGGCGTGGAGACCGAGAGGGAGCCAGAGCGAAAAGGTGCGGATGCGGCACCAGCCAAGGATGAGGCCGAGCAGGGTGAGCGTGGCGAACTCCGTCACGAAGAACGCAGGATCCGCGAAGTGAACGAGCGTGCCGCCAAGGATCTCGAAACCGGCGTGCCACGCGCGGGGATCAGCGATCATCATGCTATCGGGAGGACTCAGGAAATGGACGAAGGAAAACATCAACGAACTACCGATCCACGCTGTGCGCACCGAACAAGCCCGCAACCACAATCCGAGCAACAGACCACGGAAGATGAGTTCCTCGCCCACACCCGCCCCAAGCGTGGGCATGAAGGCTTTCGAAAAAATTTTCACGGCGGAAAGTTCGCAATCGCGCGGAATGGCCGCGCCGGAGATTTCCAGGACAAGCGCCAGTGCGCCCAGCGAGGCCGCGCCGATGAGTAAGCCGCTGCCGAGATGTATGAGCCTTGTTTTCCATGGCGATTTCCGAAGGGCGTAAACATCCGCCAGCGGATCGCGAGGCAGGCGTTTCACGCGGCGGATCAGCAGTGGCAGAAGCGCGAGCGCGGAGATCAGCAGGCAGCGGGAAAAGTAGCGGTCGGGCTTCGCGCGTTCGGCGGAACTGGCGATGGATTCGATGGCCTTGGGGTAATCTTTCGTGTGCGCGCTTTCGGCGAGGTTTTTCCCCGCGTCATACAGATGCGGCGTGAGCAGGGCGGCCGCGAAAAGCGAGGCGGCAAGCCACAGGATGATCGCACCGGCCTCTGACTTCAGGAAACGCATCAGTCGGGTTTCTTTTGCGCAAACAGCCACTTGATGACCTCGGGATCGCGGTAGGTTTGCGTCCACGAATCGTGGCCGACACCAGGATAGAGCGTCAACTCGACATCGGCACCGGCTTTCTTGAGCGCGGCGGCCATGACTTCGCTGCCTTTCGGTGGCACCACAGCATCGGCGGCTCCATGGAAAATCCGGATCGGCACACCCTTGAATTTCGAGACCGACTCCGGATCGCCGGCACCACAGATCGGGATGGCGGCGGCCCAGGTGTCGGGAGCGCGCGCGAGCATGTCGAAGGTTCCGAACCCGCCCATGGAGAGCCCGGTGACATAGATGCGCTTGCGATCCACCGGATGTTTTTTCGCCGTCTCCTCGATCAACTCAAGCACGGCGGACGGAAGCGAAGACTTTCCGCCAGCATCCTTGAGTCCGAGCCGGTCGGGCGTTGGCTCCGCCCACCAGCGATCAGGCGGACATTGCGGGGCGATGAGAAAAACGGGCTCCCCGAGATCCGCCGCGCCCTTGAGGATGTCGTTCACGCCGTGCATGAGCTGCGCCTTGTTGTCAGTGCCGCGCTCACCCGCGCCGTGGAGAAACAGGACGAGCGGGTAGGCTTTCCCCTCCTCCGATTTTTCGGGAGCTGCGAAACGGTAGAGCACTTCCGTTCGGTCGGTGGCCGTGAAGGTCATCGGCACGGGTTCGGCGAGGGAGGTTGTTATCGTTAGGATCGCGGCGAGGGTTTTCATGATACTGTTAGGAAATGCTTTCTGATCCGAAATAAGGGACGAGCGCGGTGGGGATTTTGATCGAGCCGTCGGCTTGCTGGCATTGCTCCAACAGCGCCACATAAAGCCGCGGCAGCGCGGTGCCGGAGCCGTTGAGGGTGTGGGGGAAACGGTTTTTCCCTTCTTTGTCCTTGAAACGCAGCTTCATCCGCCGCGCCTGGTAATCGCCGAAGCACGAGCAGCTCGATACCTCCAGATATTTCCCGTGGCCGGGCGCCCAGACCTCGATGTCGTAGGTCTTCGCCGAGGATTGCCCGATGTCTCCGGTGCAAAGCTCGATCACGCGGTAGTGCAGACCGAGCTTTTGCAAGATGCTTTCGGCGTGTGAGGTGAGCTGTTCGAGAACCTGAAACCCCGTCTCCGGATCGACCACTTGCACCAACTCCACTTTATCAAACTGGTGCATGCGGATGATGCCCTTGTTGTCGCGGCCCGCGGAACCCGCCTCGCGGCGGAAGCAGGGCGTATAGGCCACGAGTTTGATCGGAAGATCGGCCTCGGCGACGATGGTGTCGCGGTAAAGGTTCGTCACCGGCACCTCGGCGGTAGGGGCGAGGAAAAGGGTGTTGCGGGCGTCGTTTTCCGAAGGCTCGGTGCCATACATGTCGTCCTCGAACTTCGGCAGTTGTCCGGTGCCCTCCATGCACTCGCGCAAGACGAGATGCGGCACGTTGACCTCCTCGTATCCGTTCTCCGTCTGCGTATCTAACAGAAAACTGATCAGCGCCCGCTCGAGCCGCGCACCCTTGCCGCGATACACCGCGAAGCCCGAACCGGAGATACGGATCGCATCTTCCCAGGAAATGAGGCCGTGTTTCGTGGCAAGTTCGACATGATCCTTCGGCTCGGAAATTTCCGGTTTCGCTCCCCACTCGCGGACGACGGGGTTTGCCACCTCGCTGTCGCCCACCGGGCATGCCGGGTGGGGCAGGTTGGGGATGTTGAGGAGGAGCTCCGTCTGCTTCGCGTTGGCGGCCTCGGCTTCGGTGTCGTGTTTGGAAATCTCGTCGTTGATGCCGCGCACCTCCGCCTCGATGGCCGCGCTGTCCTCGCCCTTCGCCTTCATCATGCCGATCTGTTTCGAGATCGTCTTGCGCTTGTTCTGGAGCTCCTGCTTCGCGGTCTCCGCCGCCCGCCGCGCCTCATCGCAGGCCAGCACCTCGTCGATGAGTTTCCAATGATCCCCGCCGCGAGCCTTGAGCCGCGCCTTCACTTCATCCGCCTGTTCCCGTATGACCCGTATGTCCAGCATCGCGGGCGCACTTTCACGGATCGCCGCGAGGGTGAAAAGCTCCGATTTCAGAAGGCGTTGTCGCACAAACATTGGGATTGCGAAGGTTATTACATGGGTTAGAATCTCCGCATGATCACCACCGTCAAAATCATCTCCGTCGGCAATTCGGCGGGCATCATCCTGCCCAAAGAGCTGCTGGAAAAACTGCGTGTCTCGAAAGGCGACACCCTGACCGTCACGGAAACGCCGGATGGCCTAGGTCTCACGGCGTTTGATGAAAAAGTATCACGTCAGATGGAAGTAGCGGAGAAAGTCATGCGAGAAAACCGCAACATGCTCAGAAAACTCGCTCAATGAACGGCTCATCCGAAGAACCCGAGTGGCTGGAGGAGAGAGCCGTCCGCCTCTTTCACCAGCGTCAGCTTGCGGAGCATGGAGGGATGCCCGGGGTCCGCGATGAAAACATGCTGATGTCGGCCTTAGCGAAGCCCTTGCAGCTTTGGTGCTATGGTTCCCCGCCGCCGGATCTATGTGCGCTTGCGGCCGCTTATGCATACGGCCTCGCAAAAAACCATCCTTTCCTCGATGGAAACAAGCGCACGGCGGCCATCGCTTGCGAGACCTTCCTGATATTGAATGGCCGGGCTTTCACCGTGGGGGAGGAGGAAAAATACCCCCGCTATCTCGCCCTCGCCGCCGGAGAGATTTCCGAGGAATCCTTCGCCGCCTGGCTCCGGGAAAACACCGCAGCGGACTGAATTCGTCGGGTTCTTCGCGTGGATCACGGCAATTGCATGCTGCCGCGCGCGCCATGCCAAACCCTCAGCACCGAGAGCGGCGAGTAATTATCGTCGATCTCATATACGATCCGATAGGGGGTAAGGATGATTTCACGAAGCCGATCTTCGCGAAACTCGGGGACAATCCGACCGATCCGTGGAAATGCGCACAGATTCAACACCTTGGAAATGATGAGGTTTCCGAACCGTTCCGCCGCTTTCGGATCATCACGGGCGATATACTGCACGATGTCCCGGAGATCCCGCAACGCGCTTTCAGACCAGACTATCCTGTAATCCATGATTGGAGGAGGTCGGAAACCTCGGCGTGGGGGACGATTTTGCCCGTTTTCACCTCCTCGCGGGCGGACTCGATGGCGGCCAGGAAATGGATGCGCTCCTCGATTTGCTCCCACGAGGCGTTTTCGGGAAGGCCGCGTATCGTCTCCATCGCGAGTTCTTTCGTTGACATGAAACCACTATGGCAGTGCGCTTCGCGGATTCAAGTTCCGATGCTTTCCGCCCGCGGATTCGGCCTTTTCCACCCCTATACAGCGGGGTTGACGGGTCGGCGCATCCATGCACAATCCCGCCGCCGCGCCGGAAAAGCCGTCCGCAGCACAAGCAACACACGGTCTCGAACGACCATTCCATACAGAAAATTATGACCACCATCGCCATCAACGGTTTCGGACGCATCGGACGCCTCGTGTTCCGCGCGCTCGTCGAGCAAGGCCACCTCGGCACCACATTCAAAGTCGCCGCCGTCGGCGACATCGTCCCGGCCGACAACCTCGCCTACCTCCTCAAATACGATTCCACGCAAGGCAAGTTCGCCGGCGAGGTTTCCTCGAAGAAGTCCTCCCCGGAGCTTGAAGAGGACGACATCATCGTGGTCAACGGCCATGAGATCAAGGTCGTCTCCGCCCGCAGCCCCGATGGACTGCCATGGAAAGAGCTCGGCGTGGAAGTCGTGATCGAATCCACCGGACTTTTCACCGCCGCCGACAAAGCCCGCGGCCACATCACCGCCGGTGCGAAAAAGGTCATCATTTCCGCCCCCGCCTCCGGTGAGGACGGCACCTTCGTCCAGGGAGTGAACGACGAACTCTACGATCCAGCGAAACACCACATCATCTCCAACGCGAGCTGCACCACGAACTGCCTCGCCCCCATCGTGCACGTCCTCCTCAAGGAAGGATTCGGCATCAAGGAAGGCCTGATGACCACCATCCACTCCTACACCGCCACACAGAAAACCGTGGACGGCCCTTCCAAGAAGGATTGGAAAGGCGGACGCTCCGCCGCGATCAACATCATCCCCTCCACCACCGGAGCCGCGAAGGCTGTTGCGCTCGTCTGCCCTGCGGTGAAAGGCAAGCTCACCGGCATGGCCTTCCGCGTGCCGACCCCGACCGTATCCGTGGTCGATCTCACCGTGAAGACCGAGAAGGAAACCTCCCTCGCCGAGATCAAGGCCGCGCTCAAGAAGGCGTCCGAGACCTACCTCAAGGGCATCCTCGCCTACACCGATGACGAAGTGGTCTCCACCGACTTCATCCACGACGCGCACTCCTCGATCTTCGACGCCGGCTCCTCCATCGAGCTCAACAGCACCTTCTTCAAGCTGGTCAGCTGGTATGACAACGAGTGGGGCTACTCGAACCGCGTGATCGACCTCCTCGACGACGTCGTCAAGAAAGGCCTCTGATCCTGAGAAACTTCCCCAAAGCGAGCCGCCCGGAAGGGTTGGCTCGCTTTTTCGTTTCCGGTTCCCGGGCGTCGGTGGTTGACAGCGGGGAAACGACAGGACTAGGGCAGGGATGGCGAGCGTCGGCTGTTCCGGATTTTTCGCCTACCGAAACCCATGACCGCGCCTGCGACACAACGCGCCATCCAGCTCGACGGGCTCCGCGCGCTCGCGATGCTCGGGATCTGCTGGGATCATTGGGTGCCGGAGGCGTGGAACCTCGGACTGCCTTACGAGGTGGGGCTCTACCTTTTCCTGGTGCTGACGGGGTATCTCATCACCGGCACGCTGCTGCGGACGCGGGACAAGCTGGAGGCGGGGGGCGGCAGCTGGCGCTGGCGGGCTTGGAAGGATTTCCAGTGGCGGCGCGGGCGGCGCATCGTCGCTCCGTATTACGTGGCGCTGGCCGTGGCCTTGGTTTTCTTCTCCCCGAAGCTCTGGCAGCACCTGCATTGGTACGTCCTTTACCTCACCAACTTCCACATCGCGCTGCTCGGGGACTGGCCGCACGGCACCTCGCATTTCTGGTCGATCGCGATCCAGCAGCAGTTCTACCTGTTCTGGCCGGCGCTGGTCTGGCTGGTGCCGCGCCGTTTCCTCGCGCCCGCGATGATTCTTTTCGCGGTCATCGCGCCGCTGTCGCGGTATTATGAGCATCTTTTCACGCCGCCCTTCATCTGGCCGCACAAGCTGAGCTGGTGCTGGTTCGATTTCTTCGGCATCGGCGGCCTGATGGCGCTGGCCGTGCACCGGGGCTTCCCGCTCTCGTCGCGGCTTTGGAAAATCCTCATGGTCGCGGGCTGCGGCACCTACGCGGTGTTCGAGTTCGGCCCGCGCTTCGGCCTGCCGCCGAACCATATCGGGTTCCTTTACACGACCATCCTTTCCTTCGGCCTGTGCGGAGTCATCGCGACCGCCTCGGTGGGCTGGAACAACCCCGCAGGCAGGCTTTTGGAAACGAGGTTTCTCCAAAAAGTCGGCCTTCTTTCCTACGGCATCTACCTCTACCACAACATCGCGCCCATCATCATCGGAAAACTCATGTTCTTCCTCTGGTGGGGACCTTACGCCGAAACGGTGCCTCAGATCGCTTTGCGGATCGCATGCATCGCCCTGATGACGTGGGGCATGACGATGCTTTCCTGGAAATACATCGAGACCCCGCTCAATCGCATGAGGGAGAAAAAGGTCTAGGCCATCTGATCCGAGGAGCGCAGCAGGATATCGCCGATCTCGACGTGCGGCGGCGCGGTGAGGATCGTCATGATGCAGTGCGCCACATCCTCCGGCTTGAGCATCTTCATCCCGGCGCGGGTCTGTGAAAGCGTTTCCTCACGACCGCGGAAGTAGTCGTCGAGCAACGGAGTGTCCACGAAACCCGGCGAGACGCACGCGACCTGGATCGGCAGGCGCGCCGCCTTCAGCTCGGAACGAAGCGCATCGGTGATCGCGCGGACGGCGAACTTCGTGGGCGCATAAAAACCACCCGATGGCGGCACGCGGTGGCCGGACATCGAGCAGACATTCACGATGCGGCCGCCGCTTTTCGGGAAATGTTTTAGCGAAAACTGGCAGCACAGCGAGAGCGCGAGGACGTTCACGCGCCACATTTCCTCCCAGTCCTGCGGGTTGCCATCGACGATGCGGGAGAGATAAGCGACGCCCGCGCAGTTCACCAGCCCGTCGATTTTCCCGAGCTGCTGGAAGATGCCGGAAACATCCTCGCGCGAGGTGAGATCCGCCACGATCGGCGAAACATTCGGATGCAACGCCGCCGGCCGCCGCGTGACGCCCAGCACATTCGCCCCATATCCCAGAAGCTGCCCGCACAACGCCGCGCCGATCCCGCTAGAAGCTCCAGTGACGAGAAAGGTTTTTCCTGTGAGTGAGGTCATGCTGCGAAAGTAGGGAAAGGGCGGAAGAGTTAGTCCTTCTTACTCGCCCGTCCACGGGTTTCTTGCGGATTGCGGGTGGAAGACCATTTCGTCGGCTCCGACCAAATGGTCGAGATCGGCAGCGGCGCTCAGCGCTCGCTAAAAACCGTGATGATGTCGCGCTATGCCTGCTACCTCGCCATCCAGAATCTCCAATCTCCAATCTCCAATCCCCTACCCCGGAGTCCGCTCAAAAAGCGAAGCCAGATCCGGGAGGTCGGCGGCGCTGTGGGCGGGTTGGGCGGAGGTGACTTTCCCATCTCGGAAAACGAAGGCGCCGGGCATCTGGAGGCCGTCGCCGGCGAGGTGGCCGACTCCGCAGCCCTTGAAGACCGAGATCATGCCGCGCCACCAGACATACGGACCGAAGAGCTCGACGAAGCCGCCCTTGCCAAGGCCGAAGGCGCGGTAGAGCTCGCAGCGGGGATCGGCGATGCGGGGGATGTCCGATTTGTCGCCGAGGTAGCCGATTTCCTCGCCGGACTTCAGCATGTGAACCAGGACGAGGGTCGCGCCGCGGCGCTGCGCCTGCTGCTCCAGCTCCTGGAGGCCGCGCAGGATCTGGCGGGTGAAGGTGCAGCCGAAGTGGCGCAGAAACACCAGGACGAGCGGACGGTCGCGCGAGGCATCGGCAAGCGTCTCGCCGGTGGAGAGCTGATAGATCGTCGCGGCCTCCTCGACGGAGTAGGGAGTGCTGCGGGAAGGCGGGATGCCGGTGTGGGCGCGGATGGCGGCCCAGAGGATCGCGCCGTAGGGAATGATCCAGAGGATGTCATCGAGGATCAGGAAAAACAGCGAGGCGGCGGGGAGCGTGTCAGCGGAAACGGCGAAGGCCACGATCACCGTGGCGGCCACCGATTTCGCGAAGCCGAGCAGGACGATGAGCCAGTGGCGGATGGGATCGGTGGCGGCGAGAAACAACGCGAAGCCGAGGAAACCGGAAATCAGGCCGAGCGTGCGCCAGAGCATCGGGTGGTTCGGGCGGGGAATGCCGAGCAGGTCGAAGCCGTGAAATGGCCAGAGGTTCGTCCACACCGCGAAGAAGATGTGATAGCCCGCGCCGAGCAAGAGGGCGAGCCGCATCCAGCGTTTGGCGCGGCAGCTTTCCCCTTGGCAGCTTATCGTCATGGCCAAGGATATGGGCGGTGCTTGGGGGCGCAACGGGAGATTTTCGCGACTTTCCGGTGGCTCAGTTCTCCTTGTTTTCGCCCTTCGGCTGGCGATTCCGTTTTCCCATGGCCTCTTTCATCCGCTTGACCTCAGCCTCGCGCTCGGCAAGCGATTTCTCGGCGATTTCACGTTGCTGATCGGCTCTCTGCGCTTCCATTTTCGCCACGGCAATAGCTCTCAGTTGGATGGTCAGCGCTTCGTTGGCCTTTTCGAGCTTCTGCGTGATCTCCGCGATGTCCCCCGGCGCATGCGCCCCTTCCCTGATCTTTCCGATCTCCGCGCGCAGGGCGGAAAGATCCCTCATCGCTGCGGAAATCTCCCCGCGCAATTCGGCGACCGGAGGCTGCGGTTGTTGATGCTGCGGCTGGCGTTGATCCTGCATCCTGCGGTTTTGATCGCGGTCGGGGACGGCATCACCCGGCCTGCGGGCCGCCTCGAGCTGTTTCACCAACTCCTCGTTCCTGCGTCGCAGTTCGTCGGTCATACGCTTCTGTTCCCCGAGGCCTCTCTCCGCCATATCGCGCTGCCTGTTGGCTTCGAGGATCTGTTCTCTGACCTCGCCCATCAGTTTCCCAACCGCAGCGAATGCCTCATCGGGGCGCGTGTCGGTGGGTTTCCTGTCCATATTGCGATCAGGGCTTTCATGCTCATTGGCTGCGTGCAGAGGGGCTGCTGCGGAAATGGCGAGGAATGCGACGGCGAGCTTACGATGGATGTTCATGGGTTTTGGATGGCTGTGGAACTCCATACCTAATGCCGGAATGACGCGCCGGAAAGGGGGAAATTCGGCCGCTTTCGTGAACCCCGCCTCAGCTCCCGCTGAGGATCCGCGCCTGGTCGAAGTCGTAGGGCGTCATCTCAAGCAAAATCTCCGCCCCATCGGCGAACTCCGCGCCGGCATCGGTCAGCGGCTTCGAGAGATGGCCGAGCACCACCTTTCCGTTCATCAGCCGGACGCGGTAGAGGATCTCGCCCTTGCGTTCGAGGACAGTTCCGGTGGTTTCGATAGCGGCTTCGGACATGGCGTGAGCATCAGCCGAGATCGCGCCAACGCACAAGCCCCGCCAACGGCATTTCCCCATCCGGATGCCAGAAAATCCCCGGCTCCTGCGCCTTGCCCACCGCGCAGATGCGCGGCGGCGCGATGGGATCAAGCCGCGCCGCCTCCGAAATCGGCTCGACCACGGCGGTGGAGAGGAAACGGATTTCCGCGCCCAAGGTCGCCTCGGAAATTTCCTCCGGCATGGGCATCACCATCACGAAACCGCAGCCCGGACCGGGTTTGAGGAGGGTCGTTTCGCCGTCGTGGATGACCGTCCAATCCACGGAACCGGCGCTTTCACGGAGGGATGCATTGGCTCCGTTCGCGATGCGGAATCGGGTCAGCTCGCGGGCGTTGCGGACACCGCCGGCTTCGGACAGATCCGCAGCCATAGCCGACCCCCACGCTTCCATCGCGGCAGCGAGTTTTCCGCAGAAGCTTTCGGCATCGCCCCGGAAATAAACGGCCCGCACCGAGAGGCAGCCGCGCTGGCCGTAGCGAAGGATATCCGCCGCGAGATCCGCCGCCAAGCCCGCCCGCTCCGCGAACACAAAAGCCGCACTGAGCTTCGGGCCGTGGGGGATGATCCGGGTTTCCGGCGAAAGCCAGCCGCGAAAGAACGCCAGCGTTTCCGACCCGCCATAAATCACCGCCACCTCCGGAGCGCGCCATTCCTCCGGCAGCTCGCGCCGCACATCTAACAGGTCGATCCCGCGCGCCCATTCCTCGAACTCCGGTAAGCCCGCCGAGGGCGTTTTCACCCAGCTCCGGCAACCCATCAGGATCGCGCGGAACACGGACTGGAACGCCGCGTGCGGGGTGTTGCCGCTGACGACATGCAGCACCGGGCCGCGCGGCACCACTTTCGCGCCGTCCACCCATTCCTCCAGCCGCCGCCGGTCGCCGAGCTCCGCGTCCAGCCATTTCCCGAGCGTGTCGGCATCGTAATCGCCCACCCATTTCTCCAGCGCGGCCCGATGGGAAACGAGGAAATTGATCCGCTCAGCAAGGGTTTTCACGCTTCGAAATCCCAAGGGTTGAACAGCGCGATGCCGGTCGCAGCGAAGTCTGCGGTGTTGCGGGTGGCGAGCGTTAGGCTGTGGACTTTCGCAGTCGCGGCGATCAAGGAGTCGGCATAAGAAAGCCCTTCGTTTCCCCTGAAATCCGCTGCAAGTTCCGCGATGGGAAGATCGACACCCAGCAGCTGAAACACAACGGGCTGAGAGACAAGACTCGCATACCAAACTTCGAGAAGCTCCGCGAACTTACGATCCCGCCGCTTCTGCTTTAGGATGCCGTAGCGGATCTCGTTCATCGTGATCACACTGAGATAAGCCGGGTCGGCGGCCTCCGATTCCTGCCACGCGAGCACTGCGGGGTTTATCCGCGTTCCCTTCCGCAACTCGGAGACCGTCACGGTATCGAGAAGAAAGGCCATCAGTCCTCGAAGTCGAATTCCCGGATTTTCATCGCTTTGCGGTCTTCCAGCGGAAAGTCCTTCTCATAAAACCAGTCGGGTGCGCCGTTCACACTCATCGCATCCATCCATGTCTTCGGCTTTTCCGGATCGGGCTTTGCGAGTTCCCGGGCAACCAGGGATGCCACCCATGCGGAGAGGGATTTCGATTCGTCCACGGCACGGTGTCTTGCGGCTTTGCCGAGGTGATCGGGAAGTTTCAGCGTTACATTCATTGTTTCGTGCAGCACAGTAGCACAATTGCACGTTGGATACAAGCGGCCTTTATTTCCCTCCCAACACATCCTCCACGCCCCGCGAGCAGCCCCTTGCCACCGCCGCCGGGTCGCGGCCGATGAGGTGAAATTCCCTGTCGCCGACCGCGATGGCGAGATCCTGCGTCCTGATCGCGGCTACGGTGTCGAGGTTCGCGAGATCGATGATTTCCAGATACCCGATCTGGCCGGGTGCCGCCGCTGCGCCGGTGTGGACATCGACGACCCGCACGCCCGTCCACGGCGGGCCGGTGTGGGTTTGCGCGTCGCCCCATTTGTAGAATTGGGAAAACAGCTCGGTCATTCCATACTCGTTGAGGATGCGTGGTTCCGGCACGCCGAAATGGGCGGAGAGCCGCGCACGGACTTCGGAGGGGGTGAAGGATTTTTTCAGCCCTTTGCTGCCGCCGGTTTCGAAAATCCATGAGCCTTCCGCGAGCTGCAGCGGTGCCATCTCATCGCAGGCTTTCAGAAGAGCGATGGAGGTGCCGAGGATGGCAGCGGGTTGCTCGGGGAGAAATTTCTCCAGCGCCATCCGGCCTGCGGAGTCGATGAGCCATGTGCCCTTTTTATCGAGAATTTCGAACATACTGACGAGCGATGAATGGCGCGCGTCGGGGACTTTCTGGGAAAAAAACCATGGCCGCCGCATCTCGGGTAAACCTAGTAATTGCCACGCCCCGAGCACCGAGGCTGCGTAAAGCTCCAGATCGCGGTATTCATGTTTCCCCCTCGTCTCGGTCGTCGTGCCGGAGGTCAGGAAATGGCCGGTGACTTCACTTTCCGGAAAACACCGCCGCGCCACGCCGGGGAGCTTGAAGGCATCCGTCGGAACCGCCGGGATCTCGCGCCATGAGGTGACGTTCTCCGGATTTTTTCCTAGCGCCTCGCCGTATTTCCGGTAAGCCGTGTTTTCCGCGAACTGGTGACGGAACACTTCCAGCGAGAGCTCCGCGAAATCGCCTTTCCCGCCGCCCATCCATTCCAGCAGGCGTGATTTGAGGCTCATGGGCGCAACCGAATCGAAAAAAGAGGAACCACGGATGAACGCGGATGGACGCAGATTATCAAAGTTAGTGGGAATCATTTCTGCACACCTCTGAAACGAGTAATGCCATATGGCCATCCGTGTTCATCCGTGTCCATCCGTGGTTCCTCTTCTCTTAGTGGCTGGCGTGGTGGATCGCCAGCAGCCTGATGAGGATTTCCTCGATGAACTCCAGCGGGATCTGGTTCGGGCCGTCGGAAAGCGCATTCGCGGGGTCGGAGTGGACTTCCATGAAAAGGCCGTCGATGCCGGTCGCCACCGCCGCGCGTGCGAGCACGGGGGCAAGCTCGCCATCGCCGCCCGTCGAGCCGCCGAGTCCGCCGGGGCGTTGCACGGAGTGGGTGGCGTCGAAAATCACCGGGATGCCCTCTTTGCGCATCAGGTAGAGCGAGCGCATGTCGACCACGAGGTTGTTGTAGCCGAAGGTGGTGCCGCGCTCGGTGATGAGGAAACGCTCGCAGCCGAAGGAGCGCATTTTTTCCGCGATGTTCACCGTGTCGAGCGGCGCGAGGAACTGGCCTTTTTTCACGTTCACCACGCGCCCGGTTTTTGCCGCCGCCTCTAACAGATCCGTCTGGCGGCAAAGGAACGCGGGGATTTGTAGCAGATCGATGTGCTCGGCGGCGATCTCCGCCTGCTCCGCCGTGTGGATGTCGGTGGTGACCGGGACTTTCAGCTCCTTGGAAATTTCCCCGAGGATGCGGCAGCCCTCTTGGATGCCGGGGCCGCGGAAAGAGCCGACCGATGTCCGGTTCGCCTTGTCGAAAGAGGCTTTAAAAATGAAGGGGATGCCGGTGCGATCCGCGATCTCCTTGAGCGAGCGCGCCATCTCCCATGCGAATTTCTCACTCTCCAGCGCGCAGGGGCCGAGGATGAAGAACGGGATCGGCCCGCCGACGGGGACATGGGCGATCTGGAACGGGGCGAAGGTTTTCATGGGCGTGTTCATTCGGATTCGTCGAGGGCGGTATTGTAAAGCGGGAGAAGGTTCTTCAAGGCCATTTCGAGCAGCTTCGCTTCGGTTTCCGTGAGGTTGCCCGCCGTTTTCACGCGCAGCATGCCGAGGGAATCGATCACCGATTTCGCGGCGCGGAGGTTCACGGCTTTCTCGCCGGTGGCAGGATTCGGGATCTGGCCGAGGAATAGCCCGGCATTCTGCGCTTGGAGCAGGACAAATTCATGGAAGCGGGGATCGGCTTCGGGCGTTAGGGGCATGGGCGGGAGATTTATGGACTAGCAGCGATGATGCAAGGACAGAGAAGCGGCGTGCTTCGGAATAGACTTCCGCCCATGAAAAGCCTGTTCCCGAAGTTAGAGCATCGTGCGCAAGCGGTGATCCCGGCGCACCATTTCATGCTGCGTCTGGCCTGCAGCGTGGTATTTTCCTTGGGCTTGATCGCCGTTTCGCTGGTGGTGGGGATGGTGGGCTACCATGTGCTGGAGGGGCTCGCTTGGATGGATGCTTTTCTCAACGCGTCCATGCTGCTGGGCGGGATGGGGCCGGTGACGACACCGGTGACGGACGCCGGCAAGCTCTTCGCGGGAATTTACGCGCTCTACTGCGGGGTGGCCGTGCTGGTGGTGACAGGAGTCATCCTTGCGCCCATCGCGCACCGCATCCTTCACCGGTTCCATGTGGACGCGACGGAGGACTGAACGAAGCCGCGGCATGTGTTGCTGCTGGCGGCCGGGATCTCACCAAGGCAGCGGAAAGGCGCGGTTGAAGGCGAAAACCTTGTCGCGGATGGCGTGGAGTTTTTCCGTGTTGGTGTGGTCGGCGAGGGCTTCGGCGATGAAATCGGCGACCTGTTCGACGTCCTTCTCCATCATGCCGCGGGTGGTGACGGCGGGGGTGCCGATGCGGATGCCGGAGGGTTTCATGGGGCTGCCGGTGTCGAAGGGGATGCCGTTCTTGTTGACGGTGATGCCGGCCTCGTCGAGGGCGACGGAGGCGTCCGAGCCGTTGAGGCCTTTCGGGCGGAGATCGACAAGCATGACGTGGTTGTCGGTGCCGCCGGAGCAGATCCGGAAACCGTGGTGCGTGAGGCGGGCGGCGATGGCCTGCGCGTTTTTCACGACCTGGGCGGAGTAGGTTTTGAACTCGGGTTTCAGTGCCTCACCGAAGCAGACGGCCTTCGCGGCGATGACGTGCATGAGCGGGCCGCCCTGGATGCCGGGGAAGACCTGGGAGTCGATTTTTTTCGCGAACTCTTCCTTGCACAGGATGATGCCGCCGCGCGGGCCGCGCAGGGACTTGTGGGTGGTGGAGGTGACGAAATCCGCGTGCGGGACGGGCGATGGATGCACCCCGGCGGCGACCAAGCCGGCGATGTGCGCCATATCGACAAACAGGTAGGCGCCGACCTCGCGAGCGAGCCTGCCCATACGCTCGAAGTCGATCTCGCGGGAATACGCGGACGCGCCGACGGTGATGAGGGCGGGTTTGAGAGAGCGAGCGGTTTTTTCCAGCTCCGCGTAGTCGATGCGCTCGTCTTCCGGGGAAACGCCGTAGTGGGTTACGTCGTAGAAGCGGCCGGAAAAGTTGGCTTTATGGCCGTGGGTGAGGTGACCGCCGTGGGCGAGATCCATGGTGAAGATCTTATCGCCCGGCTTGAGCACGGAGAAATAGACGGCGGTATTCGCCTGGGAGCCGGAGTGCGGCTGGACGTTCGCGTGGTCGGCTCCGAAAAGCTCCTTGGCGCGCTCGATGGCAAGCGTCTCGACGATATCCACGTATTCGCAACCGCCGTACCAGCGCTTCCCGGGATAGCCCTCGGCGTATTTATTCGTAAGCAGGGATCCCTGCGCCTCCATCACGGCGGGCGAGGCGAAGTTTTCCGAGGCGATGAGCTCGATGTGGTTCCGCTGGCGGTGCTCCTCGCCGACGATGGCCTCGTAAAGCTCGGGATCGGTCTCGGCGATGCGGCTGCCGGAGGATTTGCAGACGCGTCGCTGGTGGCGCCCGCCCTCGAAGGCGGTGGTGACGAAGGCGCTGGCCATTTCCAAGGCGGTGGCGATGTCGGTGGCCTTGCCGGAGAGGCAGAGCACGTTTGAGTCATTGTGCAGGCGGGTGGTGACCGCCTCCTCGACGGTGCGGATGTTCGCCCCGCGGACATGGACGAAACGGTTCGCGGCGATGCACATGCCGACGCCCGAGGTGCAGGCGAGGATGCCGAAATCAAAGGTGCCGTCGGCGACGTTCCGGGAAACGATGTTCGCGTAATCTGCGTAGTCCACGGATTCCGGGCCGTGCGTCCCGAAATCCTCCACCTCATGGCCAGCCGCTCGCAGGTGGGCGACGATGGTGTTCTTCATTTCAAAGGCGCCATGATCGGCGCCGACGGCGATGCGGATTGGGGATTGGCTCATGGGTCGGGGACGTGCGGCATTCAACGCCGGGAAGGAGACGATGGAAACCGGAAATTTGGGGAAAGTTGGGGAAAGTTGGGGAAAGTTGGGGCGCACGCCCGAAACGGCATCGCACTTGCAGGCATGGCTTCAAGCGGTTATGGCATCAGGGGAAATCCATGCCCGAAGAACTCATCAGCACGGACGCCACCTGCGGCTACTGCGGGCACGGGCTGGATGGCCGGGTGTATTTCTGCCCGTCATGCGCCAAGCCGCACCGAGCGATGGAGATCGGGCTGCCGGTTTCCGCGCCGCCTTTCGAGAACATCGAGACCCGCCTCCGGACAAAAGCCCCCGAGGTCTGGACGGTGTTCTTCACTTTCCTCTCCGTCATGATGGTGACGGGGTGCATCGGCGTGGCGATCTGGGGGAAAGACAATTTCGGTGCGGTGATGGTGATGATGTCCGTAGCCCTCCTCGTGACGACGGCCGCTTGCCTTTATCGCTATTGGAATGATGTGCGCCCGCTCCTTTCGGTGACGGGTGTTTCCAAGCCCGCCGCATGGATCGGGATGGCCGCGCTCGTGCCGCTGCTTGCGCTGAACTACGGATACCATTCCGTTCTCATCGATCTGCTGGATGTGGAGATGGACGATCTCGAAGGCGTTTTCACCTCTTCCCTCGGGCCGCTGATTTTCATCTGCATCATGCCCGCCGTGGTGGAGGAAATCGCGTTCCGGGGCATCATCCAGCACCGGCTGGAGACGGCGGTCGGCCCGTGGCTCGCGATCAGCGCGGCATCCGTCGTTTTTTCAGCCGCCCACTTCTCACCGCTCTCCGCGCCATACCTCGCGCTGCTGGGGGCATTGTTCGGCTGGATGAAATGGAAGACCGGCAGCTTGTATCCGCCTATGCTGGCTCATTTCACCCATAATTTTATTGTCGTCACTTGGTTCGATATCTAGCGTCGCCCGGCATGGGAGACGGAGAACAAATCATGATCAACATCGTGATCAATCTCGTCTTCGGGGCGATCACGGCTGCCATCGCACATTCGAAGGGACGCAACGTGGTCGGATGGTTCTTCTTGGGTTTCTTCTTCGCCTGCATCTCGCTCATCATCATCCTCTGCATTTCAAACCTGAAGGAGGAGGAGGCGAAGTGGAGCGCCAACGAGATCGAGCAACGCCGCCTGCGCGAACAGCTCCGCCAGGAACAGCTCAAGAACGAGGCACTGCGCCAACACACCGTCGCGCGGCTCGACCTGCATGATGAGAAACTCGGCATCGATACGCGCAGCGCCGCACCCGGCCTGTCGCTGGGCGGCCCGACCCTTCGGATCCCGCCGCGTTCCGGCGCGCCTGGCGTCCCGGCTCCGGGTTATCCATCGGAAAACTGGTATACGAACGAGGATGGTGCGCAACAGGGGCCATACACCTTCGCGCTTCTGAGCACCCGCGCCCGCCAAGGCACCCTTTCCACCGAAACCCTCGTGTGGGCCGAAGGCATGCCTGAATGGCAGCCCGCCGTTACCATTCCGAACCTTTTCCCGGCATGAGCGCGACTCCGCAGGCAGGGACATACCGCCTCGATGGCATGCTCCAGGGACCGATGTCTGCGGGCGATGATCACGCCCTGCGGGCATGGGCGGATTCCGCGAAGGCCGCGGGCTTGCATTTTCACCTCAGGGTGGAGGGCGGCACCTTTTCTTTCGTGGCCGATCCCGTGGTCAGGAAAAGCTCCGGGCTGAAAGGCGGCGATCTGAAAAGCGTGATGGCCGCCGGTCTCAACGCCATGCTCGAACTGCTGCCGCCGTCACAGGGAAATGGCTGTTTCTCCACCCTGCGCAGCGAGGAATTCCTTCCCGGCAGAGCCGTCCAAACCCTCTACCCCGTCGGCCCGGACGGACGCATCCATCCGGAACAGCGGACGACCGATATCGACACCGCCGAAGCCGCCCCGGAGATCACATCCGCATCCCTCCGCCGCGCCGTGTTGCCGGCACTCGTCGCGCTGCTGCTGGTGCTTTTCGTTTCCACATTTTTCATCGATTACCGCCGCCTCTTCTCGGATGCCCGCGAGCGGCTCGCCCCGTTGCAAAAGGAAGAGCTCGTGATCCGCCTCGATACCGGGGGGATCGACTACCTTGCCTTCGAACTGTTGAAGGTCGATGCCAAGCGCAACACCCTTGTTTTCAAGCTGAGCCGTGGCTCCGACTGGGATTTTGCAATGGCCGCCTCACCCGCCGATGCGACCGCCTACGGCTGGAAAGAATACACCACCCTCCTCGCCATCCGCGAAGGGCGCCTGCGCATCGGACTCCACGACAATGAGGGCAAGCTCCTCGTCACCCGGGAAATCGAGATCCGCGGCCTGATGGAAACCGAGAGCATCGAGATCGCGGTCGTCGCTCGCACGGAGGGGCGCATCGCCACCGTGTCCCTGTTTCCATAGACCGGGCGCGCACCGCAATTTCCCGGAAAAGATATCGATGAAAGTTTCTCTCCCTTACAATCGCTGCTTCCGCCTCATTCCCGTGCTTTTGACGGCGCTCGGGTTCTCAGGTGTTTTTTCCGATGCCCGTGCGCAAGGCGCACCTGCGGAGGGACTGACGCTGCTGGGCAACCGTTTCCTCACGTTCAACACGGTGGTTCGGGTGCGCCAGATCGAGGTCACGAGGGATACCGCGCACGGGCCGGATGAATCGAGCGTCCACACCACCGCCGAGGCGAAGACTTTCCGCGAGGCCATCGAAAAGGCATGGCCGGGAGGGCGCATCACCTGGGCCATGAGCTGGCTGGCGTTGCACGATGAGCGCGAGTCTTACCGCGAGCTGCGGGCGTTGATTGCATCGTATCACGCGAAATTTGGCGACGAGATCACTTTCCTTCCCGGCGCCTATTTCTCGAACATGTATAACACTCGCGAACAGGTGAATCTCGACCTGCACGAGGGGCTCAAAAAGGTTTCGGAAATGGTGGGGGAAGGATCCCGCCCGAAGAGCGTGATCGCGGGATTTCTCTCCGCCGACAACTTGCGTTACCTTGCCGAAAAGGAAGGCATCCATGTTTGCCAAGGCAATATCTGGAGCCAGTATGCCGTGGACAATGGGGATGGCGAGGGTTCGATCTGCTATCCTTATTACCCGTCCCGCGAGCATTTCTGCAAACCGGCACGCGGTGCCGAGGACTTCATCGATATCGTGAATCTCGATGGCTGGACGGTCGATTTCCTCTGCGCCCGCATCCCCGGCGCGCGGGTGGTCAACGGGGAGCGCTGGCGCAGCCGCCAAGGGGTGGGGCCGATCGAGACCCTGCTTGATATGGGCACCGAGCGAGGCGTCCAGGCCATGATGGCCACCACCGCCTGCCATTTTGACGACGGCTTCAAGAGGAATGGGTTTGCCTGGGTGACTTGCGGTTGGGAAATGAGCCTGGTCGAGGCGCGCAAGATTTACGGTTACGGCGGGCGCAACGGGATGGAGGGCTTGCATCTCTGGCTCAGCGGCATTCGCGAGCGTTGGCCGGAGGCGAAACTCGTTACCCAAGGGGAATTCGGCGAACTTTGGCGCGCCCATTTCAAGAACAATGACGAAATGGACTATCAGTTCGTCCATCGCGGTGCAGGCATCCGCGCTTCGGAGGCCGATAAGGAAATCCGTTGGTTCATGAACAAGGATTTCCGTCTCGCGCTGCTGCGGGACTGGAAGGACAGCGGATCGGAAAGGGTCATTGATTTCACCCGATACGATCTCCCGGCGAAGGAACCCGCTGATCCGGAGCCCGGCAAAAACACCCGCAACTGGAGCCTGAAGAACCGCATCAACCAGAAGGGAGTCCGTCCGGAAGACAAGCCCTTGCCGATTTCCGAACTCACCGAAAAGGAACGGGAACTCATCGGGCGCCACTATCCCGAGCTGCTTGAAAATCCCTGAATCATGGATCTGAGCACCGCCGCGCGAAGGCTTGCGGAGTCGTGGGCCACCTGTCAGAAACGGTGAGCGATGGATGGCGAAGGCGAGTGGAAAGGCCCAGGGGGCGGGCGAGCAGGTTCGGCGAAACGCGGCTGGCTCGCGAAGCTGCCGCGCTGGCTGCCCGGTGCCGGGAGGTTTGGGCGGATGGGGAAGCGCGCCGAGGGACAGGTGGGCGCTTTGGTGGATGCGTTCGCGGCCTTCGCCACGCTGGATGACGTGCTCAGCGCCGCCGAGGCGGATCTGATTCTCGACATGCTCCGCAGCGCCTTTCCCGAGGTGGATCATGCATGGCTGACAAGGCGTTTACGGCGGTCTGTCAAAAGCCCGAAGCCGATGCACGGGCTCGCCTCCGAACTGCGCGAGACCCTGGACGAAACGGGCAAGCTTGCCGTGGGGCTGCAGCTTTTCACGCTTGTCGATGCGTCGGGGCGCTCCGAACGCAACCGTGCGAGCTTCGAAATTTTCATGCGCCGCCTGGGTCAACCCGAGATGGGCACGGCGATCATGCGCGAAATGCGCGGCGAGGAGACGGATGTCCCGGACGGCGAACTGCCCTTCGAGAAACTCGTTTTCGGCGGCGCAACCGCGGATGTCACGTTGCCGCCGGCAGCGGGGGCGCAGGAGTTCCGCGTTTACCGTGCGGGGGATCTGATCCTGCTGCGCAACACCGGCGCACTGCCGCTCTGGGTGCGCGGCAAGTCCCTCGCCACCGGAGCTTTCATGCGTGTCCGCGAGCGCCAGGAGCTGGTCATTCCCGGTTGGCTGATGACCCATGACGACCTCCGGTTTTTCCTCGATGTGCGGAAAATGGACAGCACGCCCGCGCTTTATCTTGAGGCCGGCAAGGAGGGGCTCGTCGCCGAGCGCACCCGTGTGCGGAGCAGCGAGCTGCGTGTGTGCTTCGGGCTTGAGGCGATCGTCGAGGTGCTGACCGATACGACCCTGCATTGCGGCAGCAAGGGTGCGTTAAAAAAAGGCGAGACGGTCACTTGCCTCAATCACGAGCGCATCGGCGGGCCGTCCGGCTTCAGCCTTACCGTGAATGAACTCCGGAAGCGCGCCCTGCAATCGGGTCGCCGCTTCCGCCTCGCCGCTGAGAAACAGGAATACCTCGTCTCCAACGATGCGACCACGCTCCGGCAGGGCGATCTCTTGTTGAGCGCGAAGCTCGCGCCGAAGACCGTGCTATTCATCCGCTACGACGGTGAAGGCTCCCGCGGCTTTCTGGAAGTCCGCGAAGCGGGCGGCACGATCCTGGTGGACGGCTTGCCGGTGCGCCAGCGGGCGACCCTGCGCGATGGATCGCTGATCCGGCTTTCCGGCAGCCAGGCGGTGCGCTGCCGCTTTTCCGAGGGCTTCCTCGACGAGGAGCGGACGCAGATCGAATCCCTGGAAGTGGACGGCCTGAGCCATGATTTCGGAAAGGATGCGCGTGCACTCGACCAGATCAGCTTCAGGGTGAAGCGCGGCGAGATGCTCTGCATCATCGGCCCCAGCGGCAGCGGAAAAAGCACGCTGTTAGGAGTGCTTTCCGGCCAGCGAAAGCCGACGCGCGGCCGCGTGAACCTGAACGGCATCTCCCTCTACGAACAACGCAAGCGTCTGGTGCCTTTTGTGGCGCACATGCCCCAGGAGGAGGCGCTCAATCCCCAGCTCACCGTGCGCGAGCATCTGCGCCACGGCGTGACCATTCGCCGCCCGGGCCTCACGCTCGCGGAGCACGAACGGCGGACGGACAGCATGCTCGCGGAGCTCGGCCTGCAAAGCATCGCCCGGCGCAGGGTCGGCTCACCCGGCGACAAGACGATCTCCGGCGGCGAGCGCAGTCGGCTCAATCTCGGCGTCGATCTGGGTAGCCGCGCGGAGGTGTTCCTTTTCGACGAGCCCATTTCCGGCCTCTCATCGAAGGACTCCGAGCACGTCGCGGAAACCCTGCGGGCGCTGGCTCGGGAGAAAATTGTGATCGCCTCTCTGCACCGCCCCGGCGCGGGGGTGCTGCGGCTTTTCGATAAGGTGCTGCTGCTGGATAGCGGGGGAAAGGTGGCCTATTTCGGCACGCCGGCTGCGATGGTTAGCTATTTCCGCGAAGCCTGCGAGGAGCAGGAAATCCCCCACCCCTCGATGCTCGCGAAGACTCCGCTCGGCGCGGATTTCGTCTTCGATGTCCTGGAAACCCCGCTCAGCGCGATCGGCGACGGCGGCAATACCGGTGCGGCGCGGCGTTTCCCGCCGACCTTCTGGCAAGAGCGTTTCGAGAGCGCGGCACTCTTGAAATCGCTGGCGCGGGATGCGGCTCCACAGACCCGGCTTGGCGAGCTGGAGGTTGGCGCGAGGCTACCCATTCCGCCCACGCCGAGCCGCCCGAGGCGCGCGGTGCTTCTCGTTTTCCTGACTCATTTCCAGCGCTCCATGCTCTCGAAAGTGCGCAACCGCGGCACGATCTACAGCACGTTTCTCGAAGCCCCCATCCTCGCCGCACTGATCGCCATCACCTTGCGCTCCTCGCCTCAGGGCAGCTACGAGTTCTCCACCGCGCTGCACATCCCGGCTTACCTTTTCCTGAGCGTCACCGTGGCGATGTTTCTAGGCCTGACGAACTCCGCCACCGAGATCCTGCGCGACCGCGCGGTGCTGCGCCGCGAGCGGAATTGCCAGCCCGGCGGCGTCTCTTACGTCGGTGCGAAATTCCTCGCGCTCGGCATTGTCGGCGGTGTGCAGTGCCTCACCTACCTGCTCGTCGGAAACCATTTCCTAGAGATCAAGGGCGTGCTCCTCTACCACTGGATCTGGATGACGTTCACCGCGCTGACCGGAACGGGCATGGCTCTGCTGGTTTCCTCGATGGTGAAAACGGAACGCGCCGCGCTCACCGCCGTGCCACTGCTGCTCGTCCCGCAGATGCTGCTCGCCGGTGCGCTGGTGCCCTACAAGGAAATGAACCGCGGCCTCTTCGATGAAGCGAAGCTCGAGCGTGAGAGCGGTGGCGTGCCGGTTCCCGCCCGCATCATGCCGCTGCGTTACGCCTTCGAGGGCATGCTCATCGCACAGGCCACCCGCAACCCCTTCGAGCTAGAGCGCATCCGCCTCCAGCGGAAAATCGAGCGCACCCGTGACATCGGCGGTGCATTGGGGAAAGCCGAGTTGGAGCGCTTCGAGATGGTGAAGGAAGGCCTCCGCCGCCTGCTCGCATCCGGCGCAAATAACGAGCACGATGCCCGCCTGCTCGTCGAACGCATCCGTCGCATGGTGGATAAGGGCACGCCCATTGAGGTCTCCACCATGAAAATCTGGCCAGACGGTGATAGCGCGAAACCGACCTACAGCTTTTTCGTGAACGAACGAATCGATCTCCTCGTCCGCGAGGCGGAGACTTTCCGCAGCGACTACCGCAACCAGAAACCGCGCCATGTTTTCCTGTCGTTGGAAAAGCCGGTACCCTTCGCCACGGAACAGCTCGAGACCATGAAGTTCTGTGGCTGGGTCATGCTCCTCGTCAGCCTTAGCTGCGGCGGGGTCACGGCGTGGGTCATCGGCAGGCAGAACCGCAGCGTGACTTGAGGAGCGCGTGGAGATGCCGTTTAGCTTGCCCTTTCCCATAAACAGCCCACCTCACGCGTATTCCCAACCCTTGCGCGGCTTGCGGGTGGTGAGGGCGTTGGCCTCCGCGTCGCCGGGGAATTCCTCCTTGGCGGGATCCCAAGTCAGTTTCCGGCGCAGCTTGTAGCCGATGTTCGTTCAATCGTTCAAGGGGACCGTTCAAGGGGACAGACAACGTTCAAGGGGACAGACAAAATGCAAGATTGACTCGCAAGGGGTATCCCGCTTTCATGGGGGCATGCGCAAGGCGAGATGGTTGGCTGAATGGGCAGGGAAGCAGGGGAAACCGGCCATTTACCATTGCGTTTCGCGGGTGGTGGATCGGCGCTTCGTGTTCGGGGATGAGGAGCGGGAGCATTTCCGGATGTTCATGCGGATGCAGGAGAATTTCACGGGGTGCCGGGTGCTGACCTATTGCGTGATGTCGAACCATTTCCATGTGTTGCTGGAGGTTCCACCAGCACCGGAGGGCGGGATAACGGACGGGCTTCTTTTGAAGCGCCTGGCAGCCTTTTACTCCGACGGTTTCGTGGCCGGGGTGGCGGCGGAACTCGCAGGGGCGCGGAAGGATGGCGATGAGGCTTTGGCGACCGGGATCCACGCCCGGTTCACCTACCGGATGCACGATCTGAGCGAGTTCATGAAGACTTTGTTGCAACGTTTCACGCGCTGGTTCAACCGGACACATGAACGCAGCGGCACCTTGTGGGAGCAGCGCTACAAGAGCGTGATCGTGGAAAGCGGAGTGGCAGCGCGGACGATGGCCGCATACATCGACCTCAATCCGGTGCGGGCGGGGATGGTTTCCGATCCGGCGGATTACCGCTGGAGCGGATACGGCGAGGCGGTGGGGGGCGGGGCGAAGGGGAACGGGAAGAAGTCGAGGGAAGGGATCGTGCGGGCGTGCATGAGCCACAAAGGCACGGGCTTCGAAGCGGAGAGGTGGAAAGAGGTTTCGCAGATCTACCGTCGGGCGATGGGGCTGGCTTTGGGCAGGAAAAGCGGGCGGGCGGCGGTTGGAATGCCGGGATACGCGACGAAGAACGAGGCGGAGATGCTGGAGTCCGGGGACGATGAGACGGTGTTGCCGGATCTCGGGATGGCGGGGATGTTGAGGAGGAGGGTGAGGTATTTCACGGATGGGGCGGTAATCGGGAGCAAGGGATTCGTGAACGACGCGTTCGCTGAAGCCAGATGGAGGTTCACGGAGAAACGACAGGACGGCGCGCGGCGGATGCGGGGCAGCGGCGCGGCCGCGGCGGGCACGCTATGGAGCATGCGGGATCTGCGGGTGGGGGTTTGAAGGCCCAGTGCTTGGAAGACGCGCACAAATAATGAGGGGCGATCATTCAAAGGAGCAGACAAGTTGCCGCATAATGTGTCGTAACCTGTGAACCAACAACACTACCATCAAAACAACCATGACCATCCACCGCATCTCCACTGTTCGCCGCTTGCTCGCCAACTCCATCATCGCAGTCGCAGTCGCCGGCCTATTCGCGGGCCACCCGGCCAGCGCCGCAGAAAAGGCCGATTTGGTAATCGAGGCCACCGCCGGCAAGGAATTCACCATTTCACTCGACTCCAACCGCTCCACCGGCTTCGGTTGGCAATTGGCAAAACCGTTGGATGAAACCATAGTCAAGTCCGTCAACAACGACTATCAAGACGCCCCGGAAACTCCCGACAAGGAACCCGTTGTGGGTGCCCCCGGCAAGGAAGTCTGGACCTTCAAGGCTTTGAAATCCGGCAAGACCACCATCGAGTTCAAATACGTCCGACCTTGGGAAAAAGACAAAGCGCCGACGAAAACCAAAAGCGTCACGTTGGTGGTCAAGGCGGGGAAGTCATAACCTGTCAGTGTGCCCAATGAAGAAACAGATACCGAACAAGCCGTGGATGCAAATAAAGAATAATGAGCATCCCTAGTTTGATCGTTGGCACAGTCTCAAGCGCGATCGTAGCTGTCGTACTATTTGGCTCAGAAAACTTAGGTTCAAGACTGAAGTGCACCGTTGCATGACTCATTGATGATCCTCCGGGGTGGAGGAACGCATGGTTTTCCGCCGGGCGTGACCATTACGCGTATTCCCATCCTTTGCGCGATGTCGAAATGGTGCGCACGCAGTGGATATTCCTTTCCGGCAGATGGGGACTTTGCTTTGACGCGGAGTATGGCGCGGCGTATGCATCACGGCCTACTCACCCCGCATGAAACTCGCCATTCTTTCCTGCTCCCCGAAGTGCCACTCCACCCGCCGACTCGTCGAGGCGGGCCGGAAGCGGGGGCACAAGATCGAGGTGCTCAACACCCTGCGCCTCACCATCGGACTGAATCAGGGCGACCCCAGCCTCTATTACCACGGAAAATCGCTGCGCACGCCCGATGCCGTGCTGCCACGGATCGGCACCTCGATCACACGCTACGGCACGGCGGTGGTTCGTCAGTTCGAGCAGATGGATGTCTTCACGCCGAACACCGCGGCGGGCATCAGCAACTCCCGCGATAAGCTGCGCTCACTGCAGATCCTTTCCCGCCATGATGTCGGGATTCCCACCACGGCTTACGTCGATGACAAGCGCGACCTCGAAGACGCCCTGCAACGCGTCGGCGGCGCGCCGGTCATCATCAAGCTCCTCGAAGGCACGCAGGGCGTCGGCGTGATTCTCGCCGACAAGATCGAGATCGCGCGCGCCATTGTCGAGACGCTGCACTCCACGAAACAGCAGGTCTTGCTCCAGAAATTCGTCGCGGAAAGTAAGGGCAAGGACGTCCGTGCGTTCGTGATCGGTGATCGCGTGGTCGCCGCCATCCGGCGTGTGGCGCAGGGGCAGGAATTCCGCTCCAATGTCCACCGCGGCGGCAAGGCCGAGGCGATCTCGCTCGATCCCGCGTATGAGGAAGCCGCCGTGCGTGCCGCGCAGATCATGGGCCTGCGGATCTGCGGCGTGGACATGCTGGAGGGCAAGGACGGCCCGCAGATCATGGAGGTGAATTCCTCTCCCGGGCTCGAAGGCATCGAGGGAGCCACCGGCCTGGACATCGCCGGCGAGATCATCGACTACATCGCGGATCAGGTGAAATTCCCCGAGATCGACATCCGCCAGCGGCTCACCGTTTCACGCGGATATTCGGTGGCGGATATCCACATCCCCATCGGCAGCTCGTATGTGGGCATGACCATCGAGCAAACGGGTCTCCGCGAGCATGATGTGGTGGTGCTCACCCTGCGCCGCAAGGGCACGGTCGTCTCGAACCCCAAGAGCTGCCGCGTTCTCGAAGCGGACGACACCTTGCTTTGCTACGGCAGATCCGATCACATGAAAGGCCTGATCCCGGCGAAAAAGAAGAAACGCAGGAGGGTGAAAAAGCTGCTTGCCAAGCCGGAGGGTGACGCGCCATGAGCATGACCATCGGCTGGCGCGAGTGGGTTGAGTTCCCCGAATGGGGATTTCGCCTCAAGGCCAAGGCCGACACCGGTGCGCGCAGCAGCGCCATCGACTGCTCGGAGATCACCGAGCTGCCCGGCGACCGCGTGCGTTTCACCGTCCGCCTCGACCGGACGGACAAGAAGCTCATCACGCTCGAGGCCGATATCATCGCTCGGAAAAAAGTCCGCTCCTCAACAGGAGAGCCGACCAGCCGCCTTTTCGTCGAGACGAATCTCCGTCTCGCCGGTGTGGAGAAACGCATTGTGCTCTCCCTTGTCTCCCGCAAGCGCATGATCCACCGCCTGCTGCTGGGCCGCGAGGCACTGGCCCACGATTTTCTCGTCGATAGCTCCGTCGATCACTGGGCCACTCCCAAGAAGCTGCTGCGAATCAAGCCGACGGGCGGCAAGTGACCTTGTTAATCCCGATCCTTCCCGCGATCCTTCCTGAGGCGCTCAATGAGATCATCCGGCAGAGGATCGCCGGTGATCAGTGAGAGATCCCGGCGGATTAGTTCGTTCGAATTTTCCAAGGTTCTATGGGCTTTCGCGACCTCGTTGAATTTCGCATCCCAATCATCGCCGCGGCCGCTGAGTGCGCGAGCCATCGCACGCAGATCGGAGGTTAGGGATTTGGCGCGGTCCAGCAATTCGGTGTCGTCACGATCCGTGAAGCGATCGAGAAGATCCAGCTCGGCGCGGGACGCATCATGAAGTTTCTCCAGTGCATCGGAGCTAGCGCCGAGTATGCCTGCCTGCTCGAAATTCGTAGCCGCCTCGATCGGCGCGATGGCGTGCCAGATCATGGCTGCGAGGATGTTTTTGGGCAGGGTGCGGGGCGGGCGCTCCGCAGAGCCCTGCAGGGCGAGCATCTTCGCGGAAAAGTGCTGGGGCATCTCCGTATAGATATCAATCAGGCGCTGGCGGATGAAGCGGTTGGCGAGGTAGGGGCCGAGTGTGGAGCTCGGAGCCTTATCCTTGATTTCCTTGAACTTCGCGGAAACGGAGGCCTGTTTCTCATCGGGCTTCTTCGCGCAGAGCTTTGCCATCTCTTCGGGGCTGGATGCGGTGAAAACCTCGTATTTCAGGAAGAAATCCGGTTCCTCCAAGGTCAGTAGGACGGAGAAAAATTCAGCGGAATCCGCCGGAATGACGAGCCTGCCTCCGTCGCCTTTGCGCAATTCATCGATCACATACCAGAGGTAATGGGGTGAGGTCAGCTTGCCCTTGGTGTCGATGACACCGATCACTGTGGCGTCCGGTTCGATGCCGGTGAGGGCGGCATGGGCGAGAACGAAGCCCGGCCCAGTGAGACTGACGGTATTTTTGCGGAAAGAGTAAACATCCCCATCGCCCGCTTGAAAGTTGATCCTCCCGTTCTCCGGCATCGCAACCTTGGCGTTTTCGAGGGCTTCCAAGATGGGGGAAACGACGAAGTCCCTCACCTCCCCCGCAACATCCTCCCTGCACGGCACCTTGAGCTGCAGATTTCCGTTGGACTCCCATTCCTCAAGCTCCGGCTGCGCATCCATGCTGACGGTGGTGTTGCCGAACATGAAACCGTCGCTCGTCTTGTCATAGGCGAAGAGCACCGTCTTCACGGTCGCTTTCGTGAGCGACATGCCGGTTTGTTTCAATTCCGGATTGGTCGGCTTGGGCTTGTCGTCATCGTCATCGTCGGGCTTTGGTAAGTTGGCGATTTTCATTTCCTCGAAGCTTGTAAGAGGTGCGACCCAGCCATCCCATTTCCCGCGCTCGGGGGATTTCAGCAAATCGACGGCGGAGGGATGCTCGGGGTCGAGCGCTGCGACGGTATCACCGAGGAGGTCTGCGAGGAGATTGCCATCGTTGCCCGCCTGCGGCGTGGTGAGCCAGTCATTGAGCTTCCAGACTTCAGTTTTTGCGCGGTTGAGCTTTTCATGATCCGGATCGCGGAGGTCATCGCCACCGGCGATTGTGGAAAGGATATCGCGGGCGGAGGAGTTGGTGGGATCGAGGGCGAGGGCGAGCGCAAGCGCCTGCGCGGCGGTGCGGCGTTGCGGGGCCTTATCCAGGGAGGCGCTCTGGGCGAGCAGGGTCATTGTCTGCGAGAGGGAGACCATGGCGTCCGTGTCGATCGGAAGCTTGTCCCGGCGGAAAGGCGGCACCGCTTCGGCTGGCGGGACAAAGGCAGGCGCTGCGCCGATCGTTCCCACGAACAAGGGGAAAATCGCGGCGGTGAAAAATGCTCGGATGGAAATTGTCATGGCTTTAACGGGAGATACTCGCATTTTTACGTCCGCAGACAAGAGAACATTGCGACCCGGCCTACCTTTCTGCGAGGCTGGCCGCATGCAGGAAGCGATCAACGAGATGGCGACGCGTGAGGAAGTGATGTTTTTCGACACGGATTGCGGCGGCGTGGTGCACAACCTGGCCTACCTGCGGATGATCGAAACTTGCCGGACGAGGCTTGCGGCGTCGCTGGGCATGGATCTGCGCGGGATGTCGGAAACGGGAATCTACCCGGTGCTGACGAGGACAGAGGTGGATTATAAGAAACCGGCGAAGCTCGGGGATTGGATCGAGATCCGAGGCAAGCTCGGGGAGGTGGGCGCGGCGAGATTTTGGTGCGAGTTCGAAATGCGCCGTGAGGAGGACGGTGCGCTGCTGGTCACCGCGCGGCAGGCGCTGGCGTTGGTGAAAATGCCGGAAGGCAAGCCGCTGCGCCTGCCCCCGGGCTTCGGTAAGCGCGACGGAGCGGGCTAATCCTTGATCGCCTCGCGGAAGCGCTCCAAATTGCCCTCCACGGCACGGACTTCCTCTTCCAAGGCGCTGACCGCCCGGGCATTCCCGCCCTTTGAGATTTGCTCGATCTGATTCTGCAACTCCAGCACGTAAACGCCGGCGAGCGATGCGATCTCGCTCTCCAGATCGCTTTGGATCTCGGCCTGTTTTTCCACATGACTGGCGTGGATCCCCTCCGCACCGTCAACAGCAAGGAAGCCGGCGGGAAGCGTTTCCGGGAGCTTGTGATCGCTGTGCTCCCACGTCCGCAGATTTTCGGAAAGGGCTTCGCTGACGTGCTCGCGCTTCGCGAAGGAAAGCCCCTCTGCGGCGGCTTCCATCGCCTTCTTGTAATCGCTGAGATTGTCCTTCAGATCCTGGCGGTGGCTCTCCAGCGACGGAGCAACCCGCTGGCGTATCGATGAACGGGCACGTCGCAGGACATCCGCCGGATCGAGCTCTTTCGCTTCTTCCTCTGCCGGCTCGGCGTTCGGGGGCGGAGTCGGTTTCGCCGCAGGGGTGGGTGGCGGGGGTTTCGGCACGGCGGCTTCGTCCTGGTTGCCTTTGATTACGAAGTAAGCGACCACCGCGCCGACCAGCGCGATGACCAGGCAAATGGCGAGGCCGGATCCCGAGGATTCCTTGGCCAGGGTTTTCGGTATGTTGAATTGGTTTTGCGGACGCGGGGAAGAGCCTGCGGCGGGGCTTGCAGGCGCGGCGGCCGGCCGGGAGAGGGCGGAGTGGACAGGCCTGGAAAGGGCGCTGTGGACGGGCGTGGAAACCGCGTTGGACGCGGGCGTGGAAACCGCGCCTTTGACGGGCGTGGAAACCGTGCCCTTGACGGGTCTGGAAACCGCAGAGGCTCCTGTAACAGGCTTGGCCTTGGAAGGAGGTGGGCCGGTGCGGAGTGTGCGGTTCGGCATGGCCGCGATACTGACCAGCTCCTTCGCGAGATCCATGGCTGATGCGTAGCGGCGCTTCGCATCCGGGTGTGTGGCGCGCAGGATCACTGCGTCGAGGCGCTGGTTGCAGCCGCAGATTTGCGAGGCCGGACGCGGATCCACATCGGGCAAGTGCCCTGTGAGAAGCTCGTGGAGCATTACGCCTACGGAAAAGATATCGGCGCGCTGGTCGATCGTGAAGGGAGGACGCAGGACTTCCGGCGCAGTGTATCCCGGCGTGCCGAAGATCTGCTCTCCCTCCTCGATCTGACGCTCCAGCGCCCGCGCCAGGCCGAAATCCCCGATCTTAGGGTTCATCTGGCCGTCGAGCAGGATGTTGGAGGGCTTGATATCCCGGTGCAGGATCCCGTACTCGTGGGCGTGGGCGAGGCCGTGGCAGACACCGACGACCAGGTTGATCGCATCGGCATGCTCAACGGCGCAGCCATGGGCCGCTTGGTGAAGGGATTGTCCTGCGACAAACTCCATGACGATGAACAGCAGCCCTTCCACCTCGCCGAAATCATACACTCCGATCAGGTTCGGGTGGTTCAGTTTCGCCATCGCCTTCGCCTCGGATTCAAAGCCGGCGCGGAAATCCTCGTCCGTGGAAAACTCGCGCGGCAGGATCTTGATCGCCACCGGGCGCTCGAGCGACGTTTGTATGGCGTGGTAAACCGCACCCATGCCTCCGCACGCGATGAGCCCGAGGATCTCGTAGCTGGGGAAAAGCCTCGCGACCTCCTCCACCTCGGGAGCTTCAAACAGGGCGCCATGTGTCGGTTCGCTCATCGGGAATGGGATGTGTTCACACCACCGCCTTGCTTAGTCTGGCGCACGGGCACGTGGCAAGCCCGTGAAGTGATTTTCGGTTCAAAGTGTTTCACAGCGGGACATGGTAAATCGTCCACTCCGGCAGGGTGATCGATGCGTTGTAAAGCATATGCAGGGCGATCACATTGATCAGCGATCCGGTCGATTGGTAAGTCAGGGCGCAGATGAAACCGAAGGTGGCGACGCTCGCCAGACCATAGATGTCATAGAAATGCAGCGACGCGAAAACGACCGAGGAGATCGCGGCGGCGGCCAGCACGCCCATGCGGTTCGACAGCGAGCGGTGCAGCACTCCGCGGTAAAGGATTTCCTCCGCGATCGGCGCGACCAGGCAGGAGGAAACAATCACAAAAACAATGCCGGAAATTCCCGCTTCCGTGTATGAAAGGCCGCCGGTGGGGTCTTCTGCGGTGAATCGCCCGAGTGCCCAGCGCAGCGCTTGGTCGATGAGCGCAAGAATCGTAAACAGGCCGAGGATGACAGGCGGGTGAACATGTCCGCCCAGCCCGATCGTGCGGACGGCGTGGGATGGTTTCCGGAAAAGCAGGCCGAGCGCGATCAGGGTGGGCAACAACCGCGAAGCGGTATCCAGTAGCAGCAACGCGACCGGATGCAGGCCGCCCGTTGCGATCACACCGAACTCCAGCATCATCGTGAAGCCGATCCAGGCGAGCGTGGCCAAAAGGAAAATCATCAGCCCAAGCGAGGGGCTCCAGCGTGCCGAGTAACCCTTCGGCTTGTTCCTGAAAGCGCCGGCCAGGCACCGCAGCGCGGCGGGAACAAACGCCAAGCCGACAAGAGCAAGCCCCCAGATGACGGAGCCGCCAACCACCGCGCGAGTCCTCAGGTTGGCAGTGCGTTCGCTGAGCGGAAAATCGAAATTCTCGGAAGCGATCTTGATGTTCCACCAGGTCGGCGAATCCGGATCCTCGGAGGGAAAGACAAGCTGGCGGAGATACCGCTCCACCGGCACCCTGTCCCGCTCGGCGAGCATGGCCGAGTAAACGTAGGCTCCGGTCGGCCCGAGTGAGTCCGCCGCCAATAACGCATCCATGGAGCGTATGCCGCCCTCCAATGCCTTGCCGGGCGTTTGCGCATGCGCGACCCAGCGCAGCAACGCCGGATCTCCGGCCATCGCCTCTGCGAGCTGCATGTCCCTATCGATCCGGATCAGCGCCAGCTCCTCGGTGCCCGGCGCATACCCCGCGTCTTTTCCGAAATAATTGTCCCAGAGCCAGATACCGAGGATGAAACAGAGCAGCGCGATCAGCGGCTCAGGGATGTCCCGCCGCAATGTCGCGCGATAGGGATTTGGCTTGGGGATCTGGGAGTTCTCGGCGATGCGTCACCATCGGAAATTCCCCCAAAAAAGGCAAGCTTCTCCGAAATATCAAATTTTATAAAATGATATTCCCCAGCCTTGGCAGCCAATGCCGCGCAATGATAAGCATTCGCCCATGGAAGAGGAATTCATGCGGCGCGCGATCCAACTCGCGAGAAACGGGATGCGTGCCAGAGACGGCGGCCCCTTCGGCGCGGTGGTGGTGCGCGACGGGGAAATCATCGGTGAAGGCTGGAACCGCGTCCTCGCCACCCACGATCCCACCGCCCACGGCGAGATCGTCGCCATCCGCGATGCCTGTGCGAAAACCGGCACGCATTCGTTGGAAGGCTGCGTGATCCACACCACCGGCCAACCCTGCCCGATGTGCCTCGGCGCGATCCATTGGGCGCGCATTTCCTCGATCCGCTACGGCTTCGATATCACCGATGCCGCCCGCCTCGGCTTCGATGACCGCGAGTTTTTTCGCCAGTTCACCCTGCCCCCCGCCGCGCGCTCGATCCCCGAGACACAGCTCGCCCGCGAAGAGGCGCTCGCCCTGGCAGAGGAATACCTAGCGATGCCGGGAAGACGGCTTTACTGAGCAGGGTGCCAATGCCATCAGCATTTATCAAACCGCTCCGATCCGCACCAAAGCCACGCGTCCATTGATTGACGATTGATGAACTCCGATTGTTGATATTTGAATTTTTAGAAAGAATCCCAACCCTCACAAATCATCCAACGGGCTGCTGATCTCACCCCGCATCGCCCTTGCTAGCTGGAGGTAAATCATCGTCGTGCGGATGTCCGCATGACCCAGCAGCTCCTGCACACTGCGGATGTCCACCTTCCCGCCGGACAGATCCACATCCTTCACCCGCAGCCTCATGCACTCCATCACGCGCAGCCCGCAGCCATACAGCAGCTTCGCCATCATCGCCTCCTCCCCCGTCATCACCATCAGCATCTTCCGCATCTCCTCCACCGACAAAACCACCGGCAATCGCTTCGTTTCCTGCGCCCGCATCACATCCAC
>JAYTOE010000008.1:0-50026 GCA_043747935.1 Akkermansiaceae bacterium | reverse complement strand
GGTTTCAGCCGGATCAGGCCTTGGCCGGTGGATGCCAGCCACAGGTTGCCCTCGGCGTCCGCGCAGTAGTCGTTCACGGGGATGGGGTTGCCCTCCTCGGAAAGGGTGAAGCTCCAGCCGCGCTCCATGTTGGGGATTTTCCGGAGCGCGGGAAAGCCGTGGGCGGCGAAGAGCGCCTCGAAAACCGGGAGGCTCGCGGCGTGATCGAACGGTTGCCCGGCGAGAGCTTCCCGAAGGGCTGGGGAGGCATCCGGTGCCTCGGCCAAACCGCGCTCGCCCGCCGCGTAGATCGTTTCGCCGGAGCGCACATAGGTAACGCCCCGGCGCTGCATGATCCTGTCCACGCGCCGCGCTTCGTTTTCCCCTCCGGGAAACGGCATCCGGATGAGGCGCGAGCCATCGACCTTGAAAAGCAGTCCTCTGGTGGTGGTGAGCCAGACCTCCCCGTTCGGAAGCGCGTGGATCCGCGCGAACCGCAGCCGCTGGGAAAGGAAATCCGGAGGCGACAAGATGTGCGCGAACTCATACCCGTCGAAGCGGGCGAGCCCCTCCGTGGTGGCGATCCACAGGAAACGGTCCGGTGTCTGGGCGACCGCCAGCACCACGTTTCCCGGCAGCCCGTCGCTCGATTGCCACGAGCGGAAAAGCAAGGGGCCGGATTCCGCCCGCAGCAGGGAGGCGAGGAAAATGAATATGGGCAGAAGCCTCGTCATCAGGGTCTCATCTAAGTTCATCCGCACCGCCCTTGTCGAGAGGGGAAGCCTGCGGAGGCGTTCAGTCTCCTGCGGGCTTCTCGGGTGTGAGCTTGACCGGATTCGGCGGGATGGATGCCGCTTCCAAAGTGGCCGGCTTCGAGGGATCGCATTCGCCGATGCCGGGGCGGAGGTGCGCCGCGAGTTCCGGCAGCTCATCGCGGATGCCCCGCACCATGCAGCGGGCGAGCAGATAGCCGCCGAAGTTGCTGTGGTGGGAGTCGTCGCGGAGCGCGGTGTCCTGCCCCGGGAAGGTGTGAGCCGGAAAATGGACGAAAGCCCGCCGGGTGCCTTCATCGCCGAGCGCCGCGTAGGTATCCAGGCTCTTCGCGTTGAGATCGATGACGGGCACATTCTGTTCCCTGCCCGCCTGGCGCACCGCTTCGGCGAAGTCGGCGAGCGTGGCCTGCGGTTTGCCGCCGCTCCAGCGCCGCCGCTCCACGGGTGTCACCAGCACGGGGATGCCGCCCTTTTTGCGCACGGCCTTCACGTACTCCACGAGCTTTTCCTTGTATGTCGTGAAAGGCCCCGCCCCCGCCGACTTGTCCTTCTGGTCGTTGTGGCCGAACTGGATGAAAAGATAATCCCCCTTTTTCATCATGCTCAGCACCTTGTCCAGACGCCCCTGATACGCGAAGGAGCGCAAGGTCAGGCCGGATTCCGCGTGGTTGGAGACCGCCACCCCCGCCCCGAAAAACGCCGGGAGCATCTGCCCCCATCCAGCCCACGGCTCGTTCACCTGATCCGTCACCGTGGAGTCGCCCGCCAGGAAAACCGTCACCGCCTCCGGGTTCGGCGTGATTTTCAGGGCGGAGACACCCGGATGTGCGCCGTTGAACTCCAGGGTCAACATCCCGTCCCATGTGGATTTCATCGGCGGCCCGTTTTCACGGCCGGTCAGCTTCACCCTTTTCCCCGCGTATTCCGGGCGGCGCACGTTTACGGTGAAGAAAGTGAGATCCGCTGCGGCGAGCGGAAAGGCGCAGAGGCCGAGCGATGCGGCGATGCGGAATGAGGTTCGTTTCATAAAATGGGTCATGGTGCGCCTCCCTTTGCGTAAGGAAGCGAGGCATGCCTTTTCGATTGTGGGTATGAAGGCTACGCGCGCCTGCGGCGCAGCAGGAAGAGCATGCCGATGCCGCCGAGCAGCGTGGCGGAAGGCTCCGGCACGGCGGTCACCTGGAGGTAAATGTCGCCAAGATCGCCGATGGCGGCACCGTTGCCGAGGAAGAGCTTGCCGGTGAAACCGGAGGCGAGGTTCGTGACGTTGAGGCCACCGGTGATCTCCTGTCCGGTCAGCGTGAGGCCGCTGTAAGCGTCCAGGCCTTCCGCCGCCGCGAGATCGCTGTCGAAGAGCCTGAACACGCCCGCAGAGCCGCTGAGGAGGAAGTCGATGTTGTTGTTGGCGAAGGTCACATCGTTCAATGCCGCCGCCGCGAGGGTCAACAGGTCGGATGTGCCGGGGGTGACGAAGGTGCCGCCCGTGCCGAGGTCGAACTTGAGGCCCGCTCCGGCTTGCATCTGGAGGAGGGTTTCCGCGGTGCCTGCGCCGCTGAAAGTCAGGTTGCCGATGCCGCCGACGCCCGGGGAAACGAAGGAGCCAGTCTGCACCCGCACGCCGAAGCCGCCGTTGGTGTTGTTCGGGAGGTAGGTGCCCGTCCCGGCGATCGTGCCGGTTGTCACGTTCAGGGCGATCCGGTTCGTTCCGCTGCCGGTAAAGGTTCCGAGGGTTGACAGCATGCCGCCGCCGGAAACGTTCGTGGTGCCGACATTGGAATTCGTGTTCACGCCGCTGATCGTAAGCGTCCGCCCCGTGGCGATGTTGAAGCCCGGGGTGCCAGTGGTGCCTGTGCCGATGCGCAACCTGAGGAAGCCGCCGTTGAAGGTCACATTGGCTCCCGCCGATGACATGTTGATGCCTCCCCCTTCGATCGTGTAGGTTCTGCTCGGGGCGTTGATGGTGAGGTTGCTGGTGTTGGTGAACTGGTATCCACCGAAAAACAGGTTGGGCGTGGAGCCGATGGTGTGGGTGAAACCGCTGGTGTTGTCGAAGACGGCGATGTCCCCCGAGCCGGGGAGCGCAGCGCCGCCGGGCCAGCCTGCGAGATCGGTCAGGTTGCCGGTGCTGAGCTTGAGGATGCTCGCCGCGTGGGCGCCGGTGGTGGCTCCCAGGAGAACCGTGGAGATGAGGAGGAATCGGGTCTTGTTTTTAATGGTTGTATTTTTGTTGTGCAGTTGTTCGCTTCCTGCGGATCACCATTAATGCGGTCGCGCCGCCTTACCGTCCATGGGTTCCTGATACCCCAAACGGGGGATGCGGGTGAGGCCGAATTTTCGGACAACCGAATGCCGCAGGTTACCACGCCTTCCGCATCCGCGCCCACGGCCCCAATGGGCTGGAAAGCCCGTAGAGCGACGAGGCGACTTGCATGGCGCCCTGATAGAAAAGGATCATCCGGCGGGAAGGAGGGGGAAACCCGTCATTCCCGTTTTGTGATTTTACGGGTAGCGACTCAGGGAATCGGTTCTGATCGCAGATCAAACAGGAATTCCACCGCCTCCGGGCTGTAGCGCTGCTGTCGCCGCTCGTTCATCGCCACCTCCATCCGGATGAACCGCAACAGCCGTTCCGGCACGAGTTGGCCGGAAAGCCCGTGGAGCGGCGAGGTCTCCTGCATGGCACCGACCAGCAAAACAAGATACTCCGGCTGACGGATGCCTCGGGTTGCCGGGCAGCCGGAGGCAGCCCCTCCTTGGGGAAGATCTAGCTGAAGGCGGCGCGGAGATGCTTCATGCTCTCGGCGCAGGTGCCGGGGAAGTCGTGGTCGCGGAAGGTTTCGTTGCAGATGGCGAGATTCATGGGGAGATCGCGTCATTTCGCGGGGATCTGGTGGACGGTGTAGAAGAAGCGGCAGTTGTGGATTTTGTCGCCGTCCTTGGATTTGATTTCAGGGAGCTTGATCTCATACATGCGGCCTGGTGTGAGGCCGGGGAAGGAGATTTCGATGGTGCGTGTGCCGGATTTTTTCAGCTCCGTGAGCGGGTGCTCCTTTTTATCCTCCGGCTCGCTGCCGTATGTCCAGCGCGACTGATAGATGACCGAGGCGACATCGACCTCATCGGCTTTCATTTCAGAGACATCCTCCGTGAAGCTGAGGCGGAAGCCGGTGGCGGTGATGTTCACGGTGGCGACATCGAAGGGGGTGCCGCCCTGATAGGTGATCCGCTGGAGCCCTTCGGAAAGCATGCCCCATCCGCGGACGGTCTGGCCGATGTATAGGCTTTTGCCATCCAGCGAGAAGGCGAGGCGGTTGTTTCCCGAGCGCAGGCCGCCTTCGTTACGCAGATAGGTGGCCATGCCCTGGTAGGTGCCGTTGACCTTCTCGATCATGATGCGGCAGATGCGTTTGCCGTTGTTGTCCGGGAGGAGGTATTGCCCGGCGTAGGCTTCGCCGAAACTACCGTTGCGGGGCACCATGATCGGCTTGGCCCCGGAGGAGCAGAATGAATGTGGAATGAGGACGGTGGGCGCGGCGCGGTGCGCGTTGTATGCGGCGAGGTCATTGCGATAGGTCAGCAGCGGATCCTTGTCCTTCGGCCAGTCCTTGTCCCAGACAAGCGAAGAGGGGTGGCCGTAGAAATTGCCTTTCCCGATGTGATGGAAGGGGGTGGTGGCAATCCAGTCGCCCTGGTTGTCGGAGCACCACGTCTCGCCGTCGGGGTCGGTGTAGATGCCGTTGTGCATGCGGAAGCCGGATGCCCAGGGCGTCAGCTTGCCGTCCTTGCCGAGGTGCAGGATCCAGCCGCGATGCTTCACGGCGGAGAAATTCCGCCCGCGCCGTCCGATTTTCGAATACTCGCCCTTGGTGTGTTCCAGCACCGGGCCGTTGTGGGAGGCGGTGCCGATGGCGAGGAAGTAACCGCCATTGCCGTCGGATACGATGTCGTTGGTCTCGTGGTAATTTCCCGAGAGCCCCCAGCCGTCGGCGACATTCCGGTATTCATCGGCCACGCCATCACCATCGGTGTCGGCGGCGGAGGTGAGCTCGGCCATCTGGGAGACGAGGATCCTGCCGGGCTCCGGCACCTCGATGCCGCATCCGTTGTGGAAGCCGCTGGCGAAATGTTTCCACTGGAACGCCTCCGGATCCTCCACGGGGGTGGCGCGGAAGACATCGTTGCGGCGCAGGACGACGTATAGATCGCCCTTGGAATCGAAGGCCAGCGCGCCGACCTCCGGCGGCACGTCCTTGGGGAGCTTGATGTCATCGAGCTTGTAGGCGTCCGCGAACCCGTCCGCATGGAGCGTGGAAAGGCAGGCGAGGAAAAGCAGGGAGAAATGGGGTTTCATGATGTGGGTGGTGGATGGTGGTTTACTCGCCTTTGGCAACCGAGCGGATGAAGAGAACCAGCGATTCGTATTCGAGATCCTTGAGAGCGTAGGGGGGCATGTAGTTGGGTGGGAAACCCTTGGCGATTTTGGCTCCCGGCTGCTTGATGGATTCGAGGATGTAGGCATCGTCCGCCTTCACCGGCTCCGCAGCGCCCTCGATCAGGCGGGTGCCGCCGTGTAGCCCGGCGAGGGTCGGGCCGTGGCCGACCGAGCCGTCGAGCGAGTGGCAGGCGGAGCAGCCCAGGCTGTCGAAAAGGAGCTGGCCGTTCGCGATGGTCGCCTCGGTGATCTTCGAATCGCGGGGAAAGCCCTGGAAGTTTTTGATCGCGGTTCCGGTGACCTTTTGGCGGAGCGTGTTGCCCGCGCCTTCCTTTTCCGCCGCGCCGTAGGTGATGGTTTTCGCGCTCCCGGAGCTGATGGTGAAGGTATAGGAGAGCGGCGCGGTGTTGTCGGGCAAGACCTCCAATGCGAATTCATGGCCGCCGCGTGAGAACCGGAAAACGGGATTCCCCTTTTTCATATCGTATCCGATGTAGCGGGGTTCGCCGAGCTCCGTGAGCGGCTTGCCATCGACATGGATTTCGGAGGTGGGGGAGGCGATGTGGAAGACCGTGCCGACGAGGTGGGGGATGTAATTGTTGCTCAGGCGGTTGCCGCGTGACGGATCGCCCCAGTAGGGATACATGTCCAGAAACCCGCCCTGCCATGCGTAGGCGATGCGGCATTCCACCGTGTCGAAAACGTAGGAGAGGGCGGGGCCGTGATTCACGCCGATGGCGGCGGGCAGGCCTTTCACCGGCTTGTAGTGCCCTTTCTCATCCATGCCCTTGCCCGGGTTGTAAACCGGGGAATCCGCCGCCTCCGAGTGGTTCGCAAAGTATCCCTTTTCCAGACCCGGATCCGGCATGTAGGTGCGGAAAACGAGAGGTTTCTTCTCGCTGCCCAGCGGCAGGTTGTCGTAGGTGATCGGTTCCGCGCTCGCGAGCAGGGAGGCCATGGGAAAAATGAGCGCAACGAATTTCATCGGCCCATTGAGAGGCTTCTGCGCGCCTTCGGCAATACCCCAGTTGGGTTATGGATCGCCGATACCACGCTCCCCGGGGTGGCCTGTCCGGATGCGGAACCGCGGAGTCGCTCAGGATTTCACATCATAACAGAACAGCAGATCCTGGTCGCGCAGGTAGAGCTTGCCGCCGATCACCACCGGATGCGTCCAGATCTTGCCGTTGGTGCCTTCGCGCAGTTTCGTCTGGCGGGGGATTTCGAAGCGACCGTGCTCTACATATTTCTCGGGATTCGCTTCGGCCAGGAAGACCGATCCCGCCTCTTCGTCCATGCAATAGAGCATGCCGTCCGCGTAGTGCACGGCACCCTTCTGGCAGCCTTCGCCACTGTTGTTCCACTTCTTCTTGCCGGTCGAAAGCTCTTGGCAAACGAGGCCGCCGCCATCGGAAAATCCGTAGATGTGGCCGTCCACCAGCACCACGCCGCCGTGATGGTTTTTCATCACCTTGTTTTCCCAGACATCCTCGGCCTTATCGCCGTCGATTTTCACCAGCTTGCAACCCGAGCCATAACCGGAGGTCATGTAAACCGTGCCATCATGATAGACCGGCGTCGGAATCACTGCGGTGCGGCCTTCAGGCCAGGCCGATTTCCACAGGACATCGCCGTTTTCCGCATCCACACCGGCCAGCGTGTTCATGAAAAGCTGGATGTATTGCCGCTTGCCTTTCACCTCGGCAACAATCAGCGAGGAATACTGCGCGCCGTCCTTGAGGTCTTTGCTGCGCCACAGCTCTTTCCCGGTTTTCTTGTCCAGCGCGACGATCGCTCCCTGGTCACCACCAGGAGTGACGACGACTTTGTCACCATCCACGAGCGGCGATTCCGAATAGCCCCAGCTCGGTATGCCGCCGCCGAAATCCTTGACCAGATCCTTGTTCCAAATCCGCTTTCCATCGCTCGCGTCGAAGCAGGCGACCTCACCGTTCGCGCTCATCGCATACACCATTCCGTCGCTCACGGTCGGCGCGCCGCGCGTCCCCGCACCCCATCCCGTATTGTAGCCCTTCTCCGGATCCTCACCGATCTGTGCCGACCACAACTCCTTGCCGTCTGAATCGAGACAAAGGATCTCCGCCGTTCCGTCGCGGCTCCCTGTCAGGTAAATTTTTCCACCCACCAGCGCGGGCGAGCTGTAGCCCTTGCCGGCCTTTTCAAACGTCCACAGCAACTTCGGCCCATCCTTCGGCCACTCCTTCATCAAGCCGGTGTCCGGCGATTTTCCGTCCCGCGCCGCACCGCGCCAGGTCGGCCAATCGGTGGCGACCTGTGGCAGCGCCGCAGCGGCCTTTTCCGCAAATACCTTGTCGTCCGCGGATAAACGATCCAGCGCCAGCTCAAAGGTGCTGCTATCCTTGCGTTTCAAAGTTACCTTGCCGTCCTTGAGTCCGATAAAGTCCGCTTCCAGCGTTTTGCCGCTCTGCGCGTCCGTCCATGTCCGCGCGGGGAGTGTGGAAATGCCGATGATGAATGCCAACGCCGTGAGCGCCGGAATGAAAGGGAATCGACTGGTCATGCTTCCACTAAACAAACATTGGGAAGGAAATCAATCCATTGATTGCTGAAATAGTTTTTCAGGTGAAAGGAGGGGAAGCGGGAGCCGCTCACGATTTCACGCCAACCATGGCCACGGCCATGGCGGCGATGCCTTCCTTGCGGCCGACGAAGCCCATGGTCTCGTTGGTGGTGGCCTTGATGCCGACCCGCTGCGGCGGGATGCCGAGGGCTTGGCCGATGTTTTTCTGCATCGCCTCGCGGTGAGGTAAAACCTTCGGAGCCTCCGCGATGAGGGTGGAGTCGATGTTGACGAGCGTGAGGTTTTCTTCCGCCAGAAGCTCGCGGCATTTCTCAAGGATCTTGAGCGAGGAGATGTCCTTGCAGGCAGGATCGCCGGGCGGAAAATAATGGCCGATATCGGCTTTGCCCATCGCGCCGAGGACGGAGTCGGCGATGGCGTGGCAGAGCACGTCCGCATCGGAGTGGCCGTCAAGGCCGTGGCTGTGCGGGATCAACACGCCGCCAAGGATCAGCGGGCGGTTTTCCGCGAAACGGTGAACGTCGTATCCGATGCCGATCATCTTATCTTCCCGGGTCTTGTGTCTTGAAGTCTTGTGTCTTGCGTCTCAAAGGATCTCCTCGATGGGGATTTTGCCGTTGCTGGCGACGATGCTCCAGGAGTCCGCCTTGCCGGGTTTTTGCGTGAGGGTGACTTTTCCGCCCGCGGCCTCGACCAGAAGCTGCCCGGCGGCAATGTCCCAGAGGGAGATGGTGGATTCGACGTAGGCGTCGAGCCGGCCGCTGGCGATGTAGGCCATGCCGAGTGCGGCGGAGCCCATCATCCGCATCTTGCGGGCGCGCAGCGAGGCTTTGTGGAAACGGGCGATGCCGGTGTTGAGCGCCTCGGTGTCCTTGCCGCAGCCGACGAAGAGGATGGATTCCTCCAGCTTCGTCCGCGGGCTGACCGAGATCGGCACTCCATCGAGCATCGGCGGGCCGCCTTTTTCCACCGTCCACGTTTCGCCGACCATCGGATCATGGATCACACCGAGGACGATCTCGCCGTCCACGCGCAGGGCGATGGAGATGCAGAAATGGGGGATGCCGTAGAAAAAATTCACCGTGCCATCGATCGGATCGACGATCCACTGCCGTGCGGAATCCTGGTTTCCGGCGATACCTTCTTCGCCATAGAGCGCATCGCCGGGGCGGGCGGTGAGGAGAATGCTTGTGATGAGATCCTGGGATTCCTTGTCGAGCGCGAGCTTGATGTCGTGGTGCAGCGCCTCATCGACAACCAGCGATTTGCCGAAGTGGGCTCGCAGGAGTTTTCCCGCCGCGAGCGCGGCTTCGGTGGCGAGGGCAAGGTCGTTTTCCATACGCCGTGGGTAGTCCCCGCAGGCGGCGAGGTCAAGGTCGGCGAGCATCCGCGCCGGCCGATCAATCGAACCACGCGTCGTGCGGATCGAACGCGGGGATGGGGATGCCGGTTTCAATCCCGCCGCCGCCGCAGCGGGGGATTCTAGGTAAGTTTCCACAAGGGTTTCCAGCCTTGTTTCGGCGAACCTTGTTTTCGGTCGTTTCTGGTGATGTCAAAGAGCTGATGGTTGCGTTGGAAAAGGGCGCGAGCGCTTGGGGTTCGCGGGGTAACTCAGAGGATGAGCGAACCTTCGATGTTGTAGTCATCATTCTTGCCGTGGTGCTCAACCTTTTGCTCCCAGTTTTTTCCAAGGTGATAGATGCGAATACTGTCGGTTTCTGGGTTGATGATGGAAAGCAGTTTTCCCCGGAACTGCACGAACTGGCCGTGATCCATCTTGCACTCGAAGACGGGATTCTGGACGCGCAGGCCGTAGTCGAGGCAGGTTTTCGCGACCTGTCGCAGGCGCTTTTGGCCGGCTTTGGTGACGGTGGAGACGTTGTGGGTGAAGAGGGTGTTGAGGTGCTGCTTCATCGAAATTTCAAATTTGAGATTTTGAATCTCCACGATATCGCAGATGCCGGTGATCCCGAGTTTTTCCGAGGAAACATGGAGTGCGCGCAGGATGCTGCCGCTGGCGCGGTGCTCGTCCGGGCCCTCGTTGGCTTTCTTGTGGAGGAGCTGCCCCTCCTCCGGGGCGGACTCCGCATCTCCCGCCTTACGCTTTCTCATCTCGGCCGTCAGCGCGCGCAGGTTCCTGGAGAAATCGAGGTTCTCCCGATACCGCTGCTCCGGCGAGGGATGGAAGCACGCAAACAGCGGCGATTTCTCCCAACCCTCCGGACAAAGCTCCGCGATCAGGGACGCGTCTTGCAACCCTCCGAGAAACATCGTCCCGAGGAAATCGAAGGCTTCCTTGTCGCTCAAAGCCAATCTCCAGACTGGGACTGGAAGTCCCAGCGCCACTGCTTAGAGTTTCCTCAGCAAGCTGGCGTGGAAGCCATCGTGGCCGGTTTCGGAGGGGAGGAGGTTGGTTTGGGAGATGAGTTCGTATTCGCCGGGGCGTTTTTCGAGGAAGCGGGCGATCTGAGCCTGGTTTTCCGAGGGCAGGATGGAGCAGGTGGCGTAGAGGAGTTTGCCGCCGGGCTGGAGCATTTTGGGATACTCGGCGAGGAGCTGAGCCTGGATGGAGCGGACGCGCTCGAGGGCGGCGGGCTTGAGCCGCCATTTGAGGTCGGGCTGGCGCTTCAGGGTGCCGAGGCCGGAGCAGGGGGCGTCGATGAGCAGGGAGTCGGCGATGTCCGCGAAATCGGTAGGGGTCGTTTCAGTGATCGGTTTCGGGGAAATGGCGGTGGCGCGGGCGCGTTTCGCGCGTTGCTGGAGGGCGGCGAGTTTTTTCGCGTCCACGTCCATCGCGAAGACGCGGGCTTGGTTGTCGGAGAGGGCGGCGATGTGCAGGGCTTTGCCGCCCGCGCCGGAGCAGGCGTCGATGATGCGCTCGCCGGGCTGGGGATCGAGGAGTGGGGCGATGGATTGCGAGGAGGGATCCTGGATCTCGATGCGGCCGTCGAGGCGGAGAGCTTTCGGCAGCATTTTTCCCGGAGGCAGGGCGAGGGCGTGCGGATGGCCGGGCAGCGTGGTGACCTCGACCCCATGCTCGGCGAGCCAGACGATGGTGTCAGGGACGGTGGCGAAGAGGGTGTTCACGCGGAGGAAAACGCTGGGTTTCTCGTTGAGCGCGGCGAGCTGGGGCTCCCAGAGCTCGCCGAGTTCGGATTCGCCGAGCTGGTCGAGCCAATCGGGGATCGACTGGCGGATCGCGCGGGGTTGCTCGGGGAGGAGAGATTGGCGGGCGAGGATTTCATCTGCGGGTCTGCCGTTGTAGGAGTGCCATTCGGGAAGCTCATAGCCCATCAGCAGCCACTGCGCGGTGAGAAGGGAGTTCGTTTCCTCGGAATCTACGAGGAACGCCAGCGCCCGGCGCCAGCGGGTGGTTTCGAAAATGCTTTCGGCGACGAAATTGCGGTCGCGCTTGCCCCATTTCGGGTTCGCCTCGAAGGCGGCGGCGAGCTCGTGGTCGAGGACGCGGTGGTTCACCAGGACGGATTTGGCGATCTCAAGGGTGGAGGAGCAGAGGTGGCGGTGGAGTTTCACAAAAATTCGAATTTCAAAATACAACGATCTGGGTGGGTGCGGCGAGAGAAGAGGACGTGCTGGCAGCGGATAAGGGAAGAGTTAACTGGCGAATTTCCACCCTCATCCGCCCCGCAGTTTAAAAAACAACATCTGACAGGAAAATCCTGGAAAGGCGGTTCGGAGAGATCCAAGCCCCTGCAATAGGAAACACCGTGATAAATCCTGATTTCACCTTTGCATGAAGACACCACTCCCGTGGTTGTTTTCCCTATCTTGATCGCCTGTCAAAGAAGGTTGCCGTTTTGGTTTGATGATTGACGGGATTTTTCGTCTGGGGCGGAAGCCGCCTAAATAGCCTGAGGCGGCACCACAGGCGGATGAATGGGAGCTATTTTAATATCCAGTTCCGCCATGGCGATGCCCATTTCGCCTGCGTAGGAATAAAACAAATAGACCCGGCCATCCTCCTGATAGATGCAGGGATCCCGCAACTCTTGAACCTTGGTTCCTATCCCGGATTTCGATGCCTTAATCGGGAATTGGGTTCCCTCATAATCTTTTTCCGGCTTGAGGACATCCAGGGGGGCGGTCGCAGTCCAACTCTTCCAGTTGCCGTTAAGTTGCAACGTCGAAACCATGATTCCTTCCGGTGCGTCTCCTATTCGCGAATAGAAGCAGAGCAACATGTCCCCTTGAATCAATACCGCCGCATGTCTCAAAGCCGGGATTACCCAACCTCGCGAACGGAAACGGGTTAGACCGTCCTTGGAACGTGAGAACCTGCCCGATCCGTCGATGGCGTAATCATGTGTTTTCCAACGGAAAACCCGAAAATACGGGGGACCCAATATGCCTGGCACTTGGGTAAAGGCGAGTCCGTCCTTGGAGATCGCCACGCCTGATTTTTGCTTCGATCTCAGATTCTCTAAGCGTCCATGGAAATACATGCGGATTTCCTGTTTTTCGTCATCCACATGCACATCCGGCGAGGCAATATGACCGTGAAACCCTTTCGCTTGATCGAGCCGTAAAGTCCCGGGGGGATGAATCTGCCAAGGGCCAATCAGTGCATCCGAATAGGCAAGACGGATGTAATTTCCCTCGTGATGCGCAAAATACATGTAGTATTTTCCCTTCGGATTCTTAATCCAAGATGGCACTTTGATGACAGAGGGACCATTGATGTTACCGTCCAATGTCGTGCACGAAGCAAATGTGATCAACGGGTTTGTAACCGACCGCTCCGCGGATATGGCGTAAATCGGATTCGGCGGCATGGAATTCTCCGCGTGATTTCTACGAAATTGCATTGAGGCCGAAGGCCGAAAGATCCGGCGCACGGATCGGAGGCGAGAAAAAAGGGAGGAAATCATGATGTGATTCAAAAAAAGGACTCCAGCACCTGACCATGTATGAGTAAGCGCTCTCGCGAATCCGGAGGTAGGGACTGCGATCTGCTCCACCTGCCCGGACTCAATTGAGACGAATTACGGATTGGTTGCAAATCCCATTCGCAGGGAATCGCTTAAATTGCCGTCTTGATTTCCATCCATAAAGCCATGGCTACATAGTCCGAAAAGTCGGCGAGGGAATCGCCTTGTCAGGGAATTTCCGTGTCCACAGCATTGGGTTACCCGAGAGATGAGTTCCGATCCGCCCGCATCATCCACCGCAGACCCTGCCATCAGGAAACGGCGGGTGTTTTATTTCAGCGGATTCGACCCCCGTGGGCCGGGACACTACCACGCGCTTTACCAAACCGAATCCGCCCTGCAATCGAAGGTCAGTGGCCTGAACTTCACCGTGGGCAAACGCCGCCGCGTCCATAAATTGGCCACCGCCTGGCAGGTCACGCACCAGGGAGGAGAGACCGAGACCGAATACGAATTCCTGCGCTGGGATGACATCATCCGCGGCCATTGGGCGAAAAACGAAATCCAACTGCTCAAATCCGCCGTGCCGGTTTACTGGGTTTTCCTCAAGGCCAACCTGGTCGGGCGCTTGCTGCGCATCGCGTGGCCTTCCGCCGTTACGGTTTCGTATCCGATCATCGCGTTCCTCGGGTTGTTGCTTGTGGGCTTGGCACTCTCAGTGACTGCCGTCGCCCTTCCGGTCATGCTCGGTCATCCGTGGTGGATCGGTCTGCTTCCTGCAGTGGCGCTGGCAGCGGGCACCATCGCCCTCGCCCGCTGGCTGGATGGTCGCTTCCGCAGCTACTGGCTGCTGAGGACATACGGACTGATGCAGCCATGGGCCTACGGTCAAATTCCCGAACTCGACGAACGCATCCGCGAGTTCGCCAGCTACATCGCGGAAAAGATCCGCGCGGACGATGCCGACGAGGTGCTGCTTGTCGGCCACAGCGTGGGCACGATCCTGACGATTCCGCTGGTCGTCGAACTGCTGCGCCTGATCCCAGAGCTCGGCATCAAAGGGCCGGCATTCGGCCTTGTCTCGCTGGGAAACTGCATCCCGCTGGTCAGCCTGCTGCCCAAGTCCGGAAAACTGCGCGACGATCTCCGGACGGTGGCCACCGCGCCCGGCGTGCACTGGCTGGATTTTTCCGCCCGGCGGGATGGGGCGAGCGTCACTCAGGTGGATCCGCTCGCCGTTTCAGGTGTCGCGAGACCCGATGGCATCCCGGTGCGCCCGCTCCAGTTTCCGGTGACCATCTTCCGGATGTTTCCGCCGGATGTTTATGCGGTGATAAAAAAAGACATTTTTCGGATACACTTCCAGTATATCATGGCCGCAGAACTATCGACCGGCTACGACTTCTACGCAATCACCGCCGGCCCGGCCCCTCTGACGGGGCTCTACCCGCCAACCAATCCCTGCTGATTCATGGCTTACGAACCGCCCTATCCGAAACCGCTCGTCCGCTCGTCGAATCTCTCGCTGTGGGATCTATCCAAGCGCGGTCGCCGCTCGTGGTTGTCCACGCTGTACGAGGAATGCTACTCGGGTCGCATTACACGGGTAAAGCTGCCCGGCGTCCGGCTTTTCCTGGTCAAGATCCCAGACCTCATCAAGGAGGTGCTGATTGACAAGTTCGACCACTTTCCCAAGCACGAAATCTCGGAAATCACGCTCAAGCCGTTACTAGGCGAAAGCATCTTCACCACCAACGGCCCGATCTGGGAGCGCCAGCGCCGGATGCTCGATCTCGCCTTCGGCCAAGCGAAACTCAAGGATGTCTTCACCCTGATGCGTGGCGGTGTGGAGGCGATGAAAGCTCGTTTCGACGCTGTGGAGGATGGTGCGCTCGCCGATATCGAGATGGAGATGACGCACGTCACCGCGGACATCATCCTGCGCACGATTTTATCAGAGACGCTGGAGGGCGAAGGTGCCCATAAGATCTTCCACGCCTTCAACCGGTTCCAGGAAAAGGCGGTGGTGATGCTCCAGTTGAGCTTTTTTCACCTACCGCTCTGGCTCGCTCCTCATCATTACCTGATCTGGAAACGTTCCGGCCGCGAAATCCGGGAGTCGCTCGCCGTTTTCATCCGTGCCCGTTACGAGGCGCACCAGCGCGGCGAAAACGGCGGCCACCGCGACATCCTCCAGTCGCTGATCGAGGCGCGCGATCCACTTGACGGCAGCGCATTCACTCTTGTCGAGTTGGTGGATCAGGTCGCCATGCTGTTCCTGGCAGGTCACGAAACTTCGGCGAGCGCCTTGTCATGGTCTATGTTCCTGATCTCGAAATGCCCGGACATTCAAGAGCGTCTGCATAGGGAGGCCTGCGAGGTGACGGGCGACCGGGAACCCGAATTCAAGGACATCCCCCGCCATCGCATGATCCGCAACGTGTTCCGGGAAACCATCCGGATGTATCCGCCGGTCGGCTTCCTTACCTTGCGCAAATCCAAGGGCATTCAGCGTCTTGCCCCGCACGACATCCCGGATGGCTCGCCGATGGTCATCTCTCCATGGCTTGTCCACCGCCACACGGATTTTTGGGAACGTCCGCACGAATTTGATCCAGACCGCTTCGAAGGCGGCGTGAATCAACCCCAATGCGCCTATATCCCATTCGGCCAGGGCCCGCGGATCTGCATCGGTGCGGCCTTCGCCATGCAGGAAGCCATCCTGATCCTCGCCACCCTGACCCGTAGATACCGCATCGAACCCGGTCCCGGTCCCGACCCGGAACCCACTTCGAGACTCACCATCCGATCACTCGATGGCATCTCGCTGAGGATCTGGAAACGCCCACAAGTGGAATTCACAAACCCGGCACCGGACGAACCACCACCGGAAGCTGCGGAGCAAGCGACTGGGTGTCCTTTCCACTGATCATCTCGATCCGATTCAGGCCGTTGAGTTGATATGGGATTTTCGCCTCCTGTCAGGCCACGAGCTTCGTCTCAGAAGCCGTTTCCCAGCATGATTTAGCGCGGCTCAAAACGCATGGGAATTCCATACAGTGCTCGTAGCGTCACTCGGCCAAGCGGCTCCACCGGGTGCCCGGTTCTGAGGCGCAGCCTGAATTTCTGGGCTGTCATCGCGAGCAGTAATACCGACTCCATGATACCTAAGTGCTTACCAAGCACAAACCCGTGATCCTGCGCCAAAGGGAATGTAAGCGAAAGGATGAATTTTCTTCGCAGCACCCGGCATGAATCGATCCGGGAGAAACTTTTTGGGTTGATCCCAAAGCAACTCGTGGCGGTGCAGCAACCAAGACGATATCATCACCATCGATTTGGCAGGCACCTTTTTGCCCATGACTTCATCGCCCGAAATCGCCTGGCGTGAAAAGACATGGACTGGAGGGTAAAGGCGAAGCGTCTCGTCGATCACCGCGCGCGCATAGACGAGTTTAGGTAAATCCTCAAAGGACGGTGCCGCGCCTTTGAGGACTTTCTCAAGCTCCTCGTGGAGTTTTTTTTCACAGTCTGGATTGCTTTCCAAAAGATAAAACGCCCATGATAACGTGATGGCGGTGGTTTCATGTCCCGCCAGAAAAATGGACGCCATTTCATCACGCACTAGATTTTGAGCCATTGGTTGGCCTTGCTCGTCCCGGTAGTTGAGCAGCATATCGAGAAGATTTTCCGGAACTTCGCCAGAACTGTTTTTCCCATGTTCCAAAATTTCCAGGAGAACTTTATCGAAGCGCTGGACTGCCCTTTTTCCACGTATCATGCTCCAACGCGGGAACCAGCTCGGGACACCAAAGACCTCAAAGGCATGCGTCCGGCCGTGAGTTGCCTGATATTGCTTGAATGCCTCGAATAGCTGACGCACTCGATCATCACCCAAACGAAATCCAAACATAATGCGGCTGATGATTTCCGCAGTCAGTAAGGTAAACGTCTCGGTCGTATCTAGGTCTTCGTTTGGGGGTAATTTCTGCCATGCCGCGATGGCGGTGCGCCCCTCCTCTAAAATCGTTTGAGCATAACCAGCAAGACGATTGGAATGAGTGGATGGAGCCATGATCCGGCGCTGACGTGTCCATAAATCGCCCTCACTGACAAACAACCCATTGCCAAGCAGGGGCTTGAGCGTTCGGCTGTTCATCGGGCTTTTTATATAGTTCTTCCCATTCGTCGCCAATACCCATTGAACCGAAGGCGGGTGGTTGATCAGAAAGAATGTGGTGCGAAAAGGCCGAAATGACACGAACTCCTTCCTGTAATAACTTTTAGGCCAAGCAGTGATTGAGTTGTCGCGTATTTTTCTGATGCCCTTCAGAATATACCATACGTTTCTCAGACGGTTCAAAGGTGATCTCCTGATGTTTGGCGCAGGATGACTTGGTTCGGCCGGTGGCACATGCATTTCTTGACTAACCATCTCAGCTAAGAGAAAACATGAGCATGCCTAATGGCAAGCTCCTTCCCAATTCCAACGAAAATCAAGTCAGCCCATACCCGCTGACGGTTTTTGAACAATATTTGCTCGCAGAAGATCGCCCCGATCATCCCTGCTGGATCATCGTGAAATTCCATTTTGATGGGGTTTTCAGCAGAGCGGAAACCCAGTTGGCGCTGGATCAGGCCATAGTCCGCAATCCCCTTCTACGTGCCGTGATTCGGCGTGGTTTCTGCGGCAGGCTGCGCTGGGAAGTGCTGCCAGAATGGAAGCCACAGGTGCAATGGCTGGATGGTTCGTTGGTGGGCGAGTGGCCGACGTGGGAGCCGATGGATTTGTTCAAGGAGCCCGGGTTTCGACTCTTTTTGATCGAGCGCGCAGGAAAATCGGAATTCATCATCCATGTCCATCACGCGATCTGCGATGGCAAGGCGGTGCGGGATGTTTTCTACGATGTCATGAACCACTATGCGATCGCCATGGGGCAGCCTGTGCCGCTGTCTGCATTGCGCCCTGAAATTTTTCCCCATCGCAACCGCCTTGCGAACACCTGGCGGGATCGGCTGAAAACGTTCCCCTCACAAGCGCTGGGCTTGTGGCTGAATCATCACTTTCAGAAAAAGAAGATTGCTCCGCTTTCAGAAAAAGCCGCCGGGGAAAACGCCCCGGAGCCGATGGCCGCTTATCCGGCCTTGGTGAGCCGCCGCTTGCCGGAAGGATGTTTCCGCAAGGTGCGCGATGAGGCGGTGCGCGAGAAGGTCACTTCAAACGATATTTTCCTCAGGGATCTTTTTCATAGCCTGAAACTCTGGCGCGAGTGGAAAGAGGAGGGCGATCCCATGGACTGGCTGTGTGTCGTGCTGCCGGTGGATATGCGTAAACCGCTGGACCGGTTCCTTTCCGCCGCGAATGTCACCAGTATCGTAACCCTGGACCGGCGCATGAAGTCCTTGGATAATCGAATTCGCCTTTTATCGCGGATTCATAAGGACATGAATTGGGTCAAGCATCGGGGCTTGCGATTCACATTCTGGACGATGCTGAAATTACGACGCTTCCTGCCTCATGGGATCGTGCGCTATTCGCAACGGCCAAAATGCCAGGGAAGCATTATCTTCGCGAACCATTGCCAGTTGGCGACGCGAAGCCCGCTGCTTAGCAAAAAGCGGATGATCGAAGCGCCGGGGTTGCAAATGACGGAAGTTACGATGGTCTCTCCCATCCGGTCGGGGACGATGGCCGCGCTCGTGGTCGGAAGCTATGCGAATCGTCTCCTCATCGATTTGCATTACGATCCGAAATTCATCACCCAATCCCAGGCGGACAAGCTGATCGATATCTTCCTCGCTCAATTTGAAAATTATCAAGCCAATCCCAAGCAAGGTGAAATTTCCGAATAGCTGAGGCAGCGGAAGAAGAGATCCAAAGCTCCTGATTGAGAGTTGAAGTTTGAATGTTGAGGGTTAAGAACGGCACGTGCCCACTGTCCAACTCAAGTATCAGACCTTTCATCCCTCAATCTGGCCGAAGATGGTGGGGGAGGTTTCGCGGGACGCGAGGGCGGGGGATCTGGTCGAGGTGATCGGGAAGCAGGGCACGCGGTTCGGCTGGGGCTTGTGGAACCCGAAGGCGCGGATGCCGCTGCGCATCGTGAGCCACAGCCTGGAGGATCTCGATGAGACGTTTTTCGAGAATGCGATCGTGAGGGCGGGGGAGCTGCGGCGCGCGATCCTGGGGCTGGACGGCGAGACGGAATGCTACCGCTGCGTCCACGGCGATGCGGATTTCCTGCCGGGCATCGTGGCGGACAAGTTCGGCGATGTGCTCTCGGTGGAGATCACCGCACTGGGCGCATGGATGCGGCTGGAGGGCTGGTTGCCGTTGATGCATGAGACCTTCGGGACGAAAAAAGTGGTCGTGCAGGTGGACGCGGATCTGGCGCGCATCGAGGGCATCCCGCGCAGCGGCGGGGTGGAGAGCGACAAGGTGCGGCTGGTGAAGGTGCTGGAAAACGGGGTGAGGTATGAGATCGATTTCACCACCGGCCATAAGACCGGTTTTTTCTGCGACCAGCGCGACAACCGGAAGAAGTTCCGGGGCATCGTCGAGGGGAAAACCGTTCTCGACCTTTGCTGCTACTCGGGTGGCTTCGCCGTTTCCGCCGCGCTGGGCGGGGCTGCCGAGGTCATGGCGGTGGATCTCGATGAGGCGGCGGTGGCCATGGCGAAGCGCAACGCGAACCTCAACGATGCGAAGATCAAGCTCACCCACGCGGACGCGTTCACATGGATCCGGACGATGCTTGAGAACGGTCGGAAGTGGGATGTGGTAATGGTGGATCCGCCGAAATTCATCTTCGGGAAAGAGGACGAGATCGGCTACGCGAAATACCACGACCTCAACAAGCTCGCCGCGCAGCTCGTGGAAAAAGATGGCGTGCTGGTCACGTGTTCGTGCTCCGGGCAGCTCGACGTGGAGGCCTTCGAGGGGATCGTGACGAACGTGATCCACCGCCAAGACAAGCGGCTCCAGGTCTTCGACCGCACGGGCGCGGGCGGGGATCACCCGACCCTCTCGAACTACCCCGAGTCGCGCTACCTGAAGGCGATCTGGGGGCGCGTCATCGGTTAGATTCAGTATGGAGGGAGTTGAAAATCGCCGGAAAACGGTGGTGGTTCGGCGTTGTTGAAATAAGCGGCCGAGCGGTTCCACCCGCGCCGCGCCGCGACGCCGGACAGGTCGTTTTTGAAATCCGCGAAAGCGGCCGTGAAGGATTTCTCCGCGACATCGGAACGCCCGACCAACGGCACACCCGCCGCACGTCCGCTGCCTTTTGCCAGCAGCGACTCGCCCTCGATGAGCTTAATCACCGTATCGGTGTGGATCGGCCCTTCGGAGATTTTAAATTCGAGCTGCGTGTCTCCCCGCCCGTCGGCGACAGGAACCAAGCCTTCGCGGCGCAGCGCGGAATCGACTTCCGGCATGAAGAGGCGCTCGCGGTCGGACAGTTCCGCTGGCATGCCGATGGTCGGAGGCACGTCGGGGGTATAGGGCGTGCGGTTCGCTCCACAGGATGCGAGCAAAAGGGCGGTGAGCGGGGCGAGGTGTTTGATGAAACGGTTCATGCCACATGTTGTTCCTGACGCGGAAAAATTCAACCCTAGGATGTCCGCAGAGGATTTGCTTGTGCGCGCGTGTGCGGGGTCGTTAGTCTGTCTCTCGTTCGTTTGAAATGGATTTCCCCCTCACAAAAATCAAAGGCGGTGTCGGCGCGGCGAAGGGATTCCTTCTTTCCGCGGTAAGCTGCGGCATCAAGAACCCGGACAGCGACCGCTTGGATCTCGCCTTGCTAGTTTCGGAAACGAAATGCGTATCCGCCGGGGCGTTCACCACGAACAAGGTGAAGGCCGCGCCGGTGAGGGTTTCTCAAAGTCACCTTCGCAAAGGCAGCCTGCGGGCGGTGATCGTGAACTCCGGAAACGCGAACGCCTGCACCGGGCTGCGCGGCATCCAGGACGCGACGGCGATGTGCGAGGCGGCGGCGAAAGGACTTGGCCTGAAACGGACGGAGGTCGGCGTGGCCTCCACAGGAGTGATCGGCCTGCCGATGCCGATGGCGCGCATCACGCCGAACATCCCGAAGCTCGTCGAGGGGCTTGCGCCGAAAACGGGCAACGATTTCGCGAGGGCGATCATCACCAGCGACACGCATGAGAAGGAGGTTGCCATCTCCTTCGATATCGGCGAGCACCGGGTGCGGATCGGCGGCTGCGTGAAGGGCGCGGGCATGATCTCGCCGAGCATGGCGACCATGCTCTGCTTCATCACCACCGACGCGAACCTCTCGCAGGATTGCCTCCAGCGCGCGGTGCTTGAGTCTGTGGAGGAAAGTTTCAACCGTATCACCATCGACGGTGACATGAGCACCAACGACTCGGTGATCGTGCTGGCGAACGGCGCAAGCGGCATGGTCGCCGCCCGCCGCAACGGCTCCGCCTGCAAGCAGTTCCGCGAGGCGCTCAAGTGGGTGATGCTGGAACTCGCGAAAGCCGTCGTCCGCGACGGTGAGCGCGTGACGAAATTCGTGACCGTGAACGTCAAGGGCGCGCGTACCCACCTCGATGCGAAAAAAGTCGCCGAGGCGGTTTGCAAAAGCGCGCTGGTGAAATCCTCCTGGAACGGAGGCGACCCGAACTGGGGCCGCATCATCCACGCCGTCGGTTACTCGCGTGCGCGGATCCGCGAGGAGCTGATCGACATTTTCATCGGAGGGAAAGCCGCGTGCCTCGGCGGCCTCCAGGCGGAGACACCGATGGATCAGCTCCGCGAGGCGGTCTCCGCGCCGGAGTTCACCATCGACATCGACCTCAACCAGGGCGAGGCAACCTACACGATGTATTCCAGCGACCTCTCGCCGGAATACGTCGATTTCAACCGCTCCGAATACGCGTATTGGAAGCAGGCACGGAAAGACGGGCTGGTTTGAAAACTTTAAACTTTAAGTTTTAAATCCTAAGGAAGAGAAGAGGCTGTCGATTCGACTCTTCATTGAGGTTTAAAGTTTAAGATTTAAAGTTTCGTCCGCCCCCCGTTGGCTTTGCGCATCGGCTCGAAGACGGAGTCCATGCCGGTTTCCTTGATCTCGCAGACGTGGGCCATGAGTTCGCCGAGGCGGCCTTTGGGGAAGGCGCGCTGCTTGAACCAGAGCAGGTATTCCTCGGGCAGATCGCAGAGCGGGACTCCGCCGGGCGGGTATTTTTCCTTTCCGAACATCCCGAAGGGCATGCGGGTGCGGTGGATCTCCATCAGCAGGTTGCGGAAATCATCGCGGTCGATCTCGGTGAATTCCATGGCAGGGGACTTGCGGGGCGGCGGGTTGTGGTTCAGGTTTGCGGGGTGATGATCAAATTTTTGCACACCCGCATCCGGGTAAAGGATCTGGAGAGATCGATTTCCTTTTACGAGAAGCTCGGCTACACGCTGGGCAGGAAAAAGGATTCGCCGCAAGGCAACAAGCTCGCCTTCCTGGAGTTGCCGGGGAACGACGTGTTCTTGGAACTCACGTGGTCGCCGGACTATACCGCCACCTGTCCGGAGGATCTGATGCACACCTGCCTCGGCGTGGATGAAATCGTGGCATATTGCGACATGGTGGAGAAGGCGGGCATCGAGATCTGGCCTTCGAAATGGAGGGAGAAATTCACCGGCGGGGAAAGGAAGATGGCTTTCGTCACCGATCCCGACGGATACGAGGTGGAGATTCTGGAAAACTGATATGAAAAATCCGGCGCTCCATTTTCTCATCGCGGCCGCATGCCTCATCGCGGCGGCGGGGGCGTTTCCCGTCAACGAGAAGAAAGCCCCCGAGTCTTCCGCCGACCTCAAGGCGATCCAGGCAGCGTTGCTCGCCGCGATTCCGAAGGCGCAGGCGGCGACGGTGAACATCGATCTCGGTGAGGGCTCGGGCAGCGGCGTGATCGTTTCCGCCGAGGGACTGGTGATGACCGCGGCCCACGTTTCCTCGGGAGTCGGAAAGGATGTGACCGTTGTCATGGCGGACGGCACGAAGCTCAAGGCCGTGACCCTCGGGCTGGAGTCGGAATCGGACGCCGCATTGATTCAGATCACCGAGAAGCTTCCTGACGAAAAACCTTTCCCCACCGTGGAGATCAACAAGACCGGGGACACGAAGCTCGGCGACTGGATTTTCTCGCTAGGCCACTCCGGTGGCTTCGACAAGGAGCGCGGCGCGGTCTCCCGGATCGGACGACTCGTCCGCGTGGCGAACACCACCTACCAGACCGATGGAACCCTGATCGGCGGCGATTCCGGCGGGCCGCTGTTCGATATGGAGGGTCGCCTCATCGGCATCCACTCGCGGGTCGGCGGGGTATTGGGCGAGAACATGCATGTGCCGGTCAAGGTTTTCACGGACAACTGGGACAGGATGTTGAAATCCGAGTTTATCGGAGAGGGACCGTTTGCGAAGGAGCCCGAGAAAGGCAAAGGCTTCCTCGGCCTGGCTACGAAGGATGTGGAGGGCGGCATCGAGGTCACAAAGGTCGGCAAGAAAAGCCCTGCGGAAGAGGCGGGCATCAAGGAGGGCGACCTGCTCCGGACGCTGAACGGCGAGAAACTCGATTCCCGTGAAAAACTGCAATCCATCCTCGCGGAGCTCGCCGAGGGGGACAAGCTGGCCTTGGAAATCACTCGTGATGGCAAAGATGAAACAATCAATCTCAAGCTCGGCGCCCGTTAGGCTCGTGTTCGCAGTGGCACTCGCCGTCCCCGCGTTTGCGCAGCAGAGCCTGGAAACGAATTTCCGCACCACCGGCGCGGCCATAACTGCCGCGTTCGAGCCGCAGCGTGTCGTGATCCAGCTTTCCAGCGCCGTGATCTACGACGGGCGCAAGGAGATCGCCTACGGCACCGTCATCAGCGCCGACGGCTACATCCTCACCAAGGCCAGCGAGGTGGAAGGTGTGGGGGAAATCGATGTCCGCGTGGACAAGAGCTCCTACAAGGGGGCGAAGGTCGTCATGACCGATCCTCACTGGGATGTGGCACTGCTGAAAGTGGACGCCACGGATCTCGCGCCCATCGTTTGGGCGCCGGACAGCAAGCTGCCGCGCGGCACATGGGTCGTAGTGAACGGCGTCACCAGCCGCACAAACCGCCGCGTCCTCGCCGGCATCATCAGTGCGGATGCCCGCGAAATCCCGCCGGAGGGCGGCGCGGTGCTGGGTGTGACTCTCGAAAAAAAGAAGGGCGGCCTTGAGGTCGGTGAAGTCAGCAAAGGCAGCGGAGCCGAAAAAGGCGGCATGAAAAAGGGTGATATCCTCACCTCCGTGGAAGGTAAGCCGGTGAAGGATATCGAGGGACTCTCCAAGATGCTCGCCAAGATGAAATCCGGCTCCGATGTGAAGGTCACGGTCTTCCGCAAGGGGAAAATGACGGATCTCGTCATCAGTCTTTCCGCCCGCGGCGACCTGTTCCGCCAGATCTCCCGCAACGACCAGATGAGCGGTGATTTCTCCAACCGCCGTAGCGGCTTCCCGCGCGTAATACAGCACGATGTCTTCGGTGCATCCATCACCATGGGCGGCCCCGTCCTCGATCTGGAGGGCCGCGCCGTCGGCATGAACATCGCCCGCGCCAACCGCGCCGAAACCTTCGCCATCCCCGTCGAGGAACTCCGCGAACTCGCCGAAGGCATGGTCAAGCAGGTGGCAGCGACCGCCACCCAAGCAAGGTAGGGCTGATCCGGCCCGGTCTGCCCTGATCGAAAACGGAAAGGCGATCCCCTTGGAATGGTGGTGTGATCCCGGAGTGGAAGCAGGTTTCCCCGTGATCACACTCCCGCAGAGTTGATCGTGCGTGTGGATTTTGGAAGTGGGACGACCGAGGCCGGATCATCCCTACCGGGTTTGCGCCGTGCGGACGAAGTCGACGAACCTGGCGCGCTGGGCGGTGACCATCTTCGCTTCGCCGGTGAGTTTGAAGAACCAGGTGGTCTCAGGGGTGCGGAGAATGGCGGCGCTGATGGCGGCATGGCGGTCGCCGCTGAACAAGGGCTCGGCGCTGGTCATGTGGACGAGGGTGATGGGGCCGGCGGGGCTGGGGGTGGTTTCGCCGAGGGCAGGGTCGTCGTCCTTTTCCACGGGCGGGAGGCGGAGCTGGGCGCGCCAGAGATTGACGTTCTGTAGATTGCCGCCGCCCTCGCCGAGAAGGGGGACGACGGAGACATCGCCCTCGATGCCATCGGGGCCGGAGGCGGGGATGCGGTAGGTGGCGAAGCGCGGGGGGGTGGGTTTCTGTTTCTCCCATCCGGCGGGCGGGCGGAGATCGATGCCGGGGATTTCCGCTGCGGCGTAGGAGCCGATTTCGACGCTTTTGAGGAAATCCATGAAACCGGGGCGGGCGGTCTCGAGGGCGACGGTGAGTGCGTCGAGCTTGAAGAACCATGTCTGGCCATCGACGGGGATGATGGCGGCGAGGATGCTGCGCTCCGCGCCCTTCAATTCGAACCAGCGCGCCTGGGTGTTGCTTTCCGCGAGGGCGATGGCCTCGCCGCCGGTATCCGGCGATGGTTCGAGGCCGACCTTTTGGCGCCAGCGGTTGACGTTGGCGGCCTCTCCTCCTCCATCGCCGGGAAACCGGGAGACGGCGGCGGTGATGCCGGGGGCGATGCGGTAGAGGGCGACTTGGAACTCGCCGGGTTTCTCCTCCTCCCATGTCTCCGGGGCGAGCCAGCGGAGGGGGCGGGGTTCCTTGCTTTTTTCCGGGGCGGGGGTGGATACCGTTTCGGCATCGGCCACGCGGAAAGTGGGGATTTCCTTTTCCTCGGTGCAGGAGAGCAGGGCGAGGGAAAGGATGAGGTATGGGGGCTTCATGAGTGGGAGATAGGAGAGATGAACGCCAAGGAGCGGCTGTCTTCGGCTGCCGGGCTGCAACGGGGAATGGCTTAGGTTGCCGGGCAGCCGAAGGCAGCCCCTCCTTGCGCTACGCGCTCACTCATCGGCCTTGGCAGGCGCGGCGGGGGCTTCGCCGAGGGGGGTGAACGGGTTGCTGCTGTTGTGGTAGGTGTGGCAGCTCGTGCAAGTGTGGTCGATGCCGCCCTGCGGACTGTGGCACTCGACGCAGGATTTGATGCCGGGGAGGTTGAGGTCGCTGGTGAGCTCGCTCTTCATGACGTCGTGGCAGTCGAGGCAGGTGAGGCCTTTCTGATGGAGGGAGTGGTCGAATTTTCCGAGTGTCATCCAGCGGAGGGGGACTCCGACTTTCTCGATCTTGGGCGTGGCGTTGGCGCTCTCTGCCTCCTTCACGTCGTGGCAGACGGCGCAGCCGGTGAAGGCAGCGCGCTGGCCATCGGCGAACTTGGTGCCCTTGTCCGAGAAGAAGACCATGCGTTCGAGATCCTCGCCCGTCTGGTATTGGCTCTCGATGCTCGCGCGTTTGCCCTTGATGTATTCGATGAGTTCCTCGAGGCCCGTCTTGCCTTCGACGTCGCGGCCGAATTCCTCGTATTGGATGTTGAGGCTGCGGAGGAAGGCGCGGACGTAGTAGGGATCGCCGTGCGGCAGGGTGAGGCCGGGGGTGGTCTCGTCGAACTGGAGGGTGTGGCACTCGGTGCAGTGTTTCCCGTAGGTGATGGGGAGTTGGTATTCGCCGCGGTCGTCCTGCTCGTGGCAATCGGCGCACTTGAGCTCGCGCGGCATGCTGCCTTTGCCCATGTGGACGGCGTGGTTGAACTTGAGGGTGTTGGTGTCCTGAATCTTGCCTGCCAAGCTGTCCTTGATCTGGCGGAACTCGGGGTGATCCGTGTGGAAGGCGTTGATGACTTCCGTATAGCCACCCTCGGGGCGAACGCGAGCGGGGGTCACCCCATCGCTGCTGTCGGTGAAATTCGGGAACGAGTGTGGGCTCATGCCCGTGCCGAGTTTCATGGATTTCGCCATGAGATCGGTGGAACCGTGACAGGCGATGCAGTAGGCGCTATCCGCCGGAGGCATGAAGCCGCTGGTGCCGTGTTCCTTGTGACACTCATGGCAGGCGAAATTCGCGGGCATGTTGGGCTGGTGGAACTCCTTGCCCTGGTGGCAGGCGAGGCAGCTCTTGTCCATCGTGGAGGACTCGATCGGGCCGCGCTTGATCAGATCGGCGGGAGCCATGCCTTCCTTGAAAGCGCCGAGGGCTTTCGCGTGCCAGGAGGAGGCACCGTCCTTCGCGCCATCGTGGCAGGCGGCGCAGGTGCTGGCGTCGCCGGACATTGCCTTATGGACGTTCGCGAAGTGCTCGCTGGCGTGGACGCTGGAGATCGGACCCGGGTTTACGAAATCATCTCGCATGCTGCGGCTGATGCCGATGAAAAGCAGCAGCACGGTGGCGATGCAGGTGAAAATGACGGTGAGTTTCCGCTTGGAGCGGAGGCTGCGGCGCGGGCGGCATTTCGGGATCGCATTGCAGCAGGAGCCGTCGGGCATCGGTCCATTTTCGCATTTGCCGCCGCCGGATTTCGGGCGGGTGCAAGTGTAGTGGCCTTTCGACTCGCCGGCTTTCAGAACCAGCTTTGGCGAGCATTCGAAGGTGGCGCGGCATTGACCCTTCGGCGAGGGACCGATCCGGCACGGGCAGCCCTCGCAGGTATGGGCGCATTCCCAATTCAGGTTGGGGCGGACATACTCATGGGAGGCGAACTCTGGGGATTTCCTGTCGTTTGTCATGGGGCGGAACCGGAGAACGAGTAGACGACGATGACGTGCGCCACGCTGAGGATGAGGAGGGAATAGCTGAGAGGGATGTGGGAGAAAAGCCAGGCACGCAGGGTGAATTGGAGAGCGTATTGGTAATCGAGCAGGTGCTTCTGTTCGACCAGATCCTCCAGTTTTCCGAGCATATCGAGTTCGGTTTTCTTCGCATAGCGGCGGATCTCAGCGAACTGCGAGCGGTGCGATGCCTGCGGGCTCTGAGAGCGCATGAGGTGCGCGACCAGGTTGTGGGGTTTCGCGAAAAACAGGCCGATCTTGTCCGTGAAAAACTCGGCGATCACCGGTGATGTCTGGTTGTCCACGCCGGCGAGAACCAGCGCCTCGGCCTCTTTGCAGAGGGCGGTGCGGACATGGGGCATGCGTTCGAACGGCGTCTCGAAGCCCGCGACAGTGAGCCTTTTCGGAAACGAGCGACTGATCCAAAGCCCGATCACGCCGCTCACGAATACGATGGAGAAGAACACCGCGATGATCTGGTTGAGTAGGCCGTGCGGCCATGAGAAACCGATGTGCACCATGAACAGCGCACCGGAGACGATGCCGACATAGATGTGCACTTGCAGCCAGAAGCGCACGCTACCCATGCGGAGGAAGGGGACTTTTTTCCGGAAGTTAAAGAAGGTGAGGAACAGCATCACCGCGAGGAAAACCCAGCCGCTGAGGTAAGCGTGGCGCGGGTAGAGCGGCGCGAAAAACAGATACGCCGCGAACAAGCCTCCCACCATGAGAATGGTGAGCAGCAATCCCGCGAAACGGCGGCGGACGAGTTCTAATTCTTTCTTAGCCAATTTGCGATTGGGGTGATGCGGGTGAGGTTCGTGCGGCTGAGGGCGTCGTGCGGACAGGCGTTGATGCAGGCCGGGCCGCTTTTTTGCTCCACGCAGAAGTCGCATTTGGTGGCCTTGAGGATGGGCTGGAACTCCTCATCCACGAGGAACTCGCCCTTTTCGGAGCGCACCTCGACCATGCGGATCGAGTCGTAGGGGCAGTTGTTTGCGCAGGCGGTGCAGCCGATGCAGGTGGAGGGGTTGATCACCACTTCACCGCTGAAGCTGGTGCGGTGGATCGCGCCGGTGGGGCAGCCGATCATGCAGACGGGATCGACGCAATGCATGCACGCGTTGGCGATCATCAGGTTATCGATGATCGGCCCGTGGCGGAGGAAGCGCGGGTTGCCGTCGTGCGTGGAGGCGCAGGCGCGGACGCAGTCGTCGCAGCGGGTGCAGCGATCCATGTCGATGACCATGGATTTCGTGCCGTTGAGGAAACGGTGCTCCGCCAAGAACTCCATCAGGCCAGCGGGCGGGGCCTCATCGCCCTCATCGAGGCCTGCGTCGGCGACATCCGGCAGGAGCGCCGAGCCGAGCTCTGCGGCCGCCCATTCGCGGTTTGCGAATTTCTCCAACGCGGCGGTGGGAATGAAAATGAGGTGGGCGTATCCGAGGGAGCGGAGGGAGTGGGTGGCCTGCAGGCCGTCATCGGGCTTTTTCCAATGGTTCGCGATCTCCCCGAAGCCGAACACGCTGCCCGCTCCGATGTAGTTGAGCGTCCGCTCGCCGCCGCCGTATTTGCGGCTGACGCGGCAGAACCCGGCCCGGATCATGTGGATGCCGTTGAGATAATCGCCTTCCCGCACGATCACCGGTTCGTTGGAGGTCGAGGTTTCGCCATCCTTGGCCAGCCGCTGGTAAGCGGCGGACCAGTTGTAATCGCCGTAGGTTTCCAGCTGCGCCGCGTCGCAAAGCTCCTTGTAGGAGGAGTCGTCTAGGTGGTTGAAAAGCGGGTGGTTGCTGAGGAATGCCTTCAGCGAGTTTTGCCGGTAAATGCTGTCGATCCGCGCCTTGAGGGCGGGATCGTATTTCATGATGTCGCGCAGGCCTTCCCATGTGAACTCAAGCAGGCGGGTGACCTGCGAGGCGGCGACGACCGTGGCGGTACGGGGCATCCGGCTGAGCGCGGAAATTTCCCCGAACATGCTGCCCTCACCAAGCTTCGCGCTTTGCGATCCGGATATGATACGGGGATAGTCCTGGAGATAAACGGAAGTCTTCCCTTTCTCCAAGGAGGCGCTTTTTTTGTCGCCCGCCCGCGGCGAACGTTTCCGCCAGCCCTCGGGCTCCGGGTTGTTGTTCCAAAGCTGAGAAAGCCGGGCGACGAAAGTTTTCTTGGCGCGGGAGGCGCGACCCAGCAGGCGGGGATCGATCTCGGGGCGGATCACCACGTCCACTTCGCCGCTGAGGACGAGAAAGGCGGAGGTGCCGTAGTCGTCTTTGCGGAGGATGATTTCGCCAGGGCCGTAATCGCGCACGGCGGAGTCATTTCTCAGGATTTCGCGCAGCGGGGTTCCGGCGGGGAAACGGGAAGCGTCCATCTGGGAGAACGGCTCCGCTGCGAGAAGCATGTCGAGGGTGTCCTCGCCCATCTTGGGGTCGAGCGGTTCGCCCCAACGCGGGGGGCGTTCCGCTTGGCGGACGAGGGACGCGAGATTGGTGTCGGATTGCGCCATGTTTTTTTTATTTCAGGCGTCGATTACCATGTTTGCGCAGGGGCGGCTGATGCATGTCAGGCAGCTTCCCTCATCGACTTCGTGGCCTGGCTCCAGGTCGTATTCGACGTTGCCCTTCTTAACCGCCACGAGGCAGGAGCCGCAGCTCCCCGCACCGCAACTGAAGTCGATGGCGACGCCATGCTTTTCGGCGAACGCGTGGAGGTTCGCGGATTCCGGATCCCATGTGACCTTTTTGCCGCTGCGGGAAAACTCGATCTCGAAGGCGGGAGTGTCGGCGGCGGTCGCCTTGGGGGCGCCATCCTTCGCACCGGATTTGACGGTGGCGGGGCCGAAGGCCTCGAACTTCACGTCCTTTTTCGGGACACCCCATTCGTAGAGTCCCGATACGAGCGAATCCATGAACGGTCCCGGGCCGCAGAGATAGTATTCAAAATTGCTGGAAGGCAGGACTTCCTTCATGAGATCGACGCAGACGCGGCTGTGATGATTGTAATCCTGCCCTTTCACATCCTTCTCGTCCGGGCGGCTGTAGCAGATATGTAGCCGCATGTTCGGGTTCTTTTTCTGAAGCTCCAGCACCTCATCACGGAACATGTGATCCACGCCGCTGCGGCAGCCGAAGAAGAAGTAAATCTCACGCTTGTCGTTGATGTGTGTGAGCACGCGAGCCATGGCGAGCATGGGCGTGATGCCGATGCCGCCCGAAATCAGGACGACGGGGCGATCCACCTCGACATCGAGAAAGAATTTCCCGGAAGGAGCTTTCACGTTGAGAAGATCACCTTCGGAAACGTGGTCAGCGAAGTAGTTGGAGACGACACCCGGCGTGCCGTCGTCTTTCGTGTAACGCTTGATCGTGACGCGGTAGTGAGAATCGCTCAGAGGGCCATCGGAAAGGGAGTAGCAGCGGATCTGCGCCTTGGGGGCACCGGGAGGCTGGACTTCGAAGGTGAGGTATTGGCCGGGCTTGAAGGGCGGCAGCGGCCTGCCGTTGTGGGGTGAGAGGTAGTAGGAAAAGGTGTCGTTGCACTCCTCCACTTTTTTTGCGACCGTGAACTTTCGATAGCCGTTCCAAGCCACCTCGGGAGCGGCCTGCGCCTTCAGGTTCAGCACATCGATCTTTTTCCCCAGCACGGCCAGCTCCAAGCGGCTGCGTTGCGCTTCGAAAGCGTATCGACGTGTGGCCGCCCACCATTGAGTGGCGATGTAGCCGAGCATAAGCGCGACCCCGGCCATGCCGACGAGGAGGAAAGGATCCGAGAAGGCGGAGGAACGGAGGAGGATCTCGGGGTTCACGGCTTGGAGATTTCTTGGTTAGAAACTATACGGATATGAGTGGACTTATTGGATGACTCGGAGCCATCCCAATGGGACATATTTTGTTTCCGCTTTCCATTAGAGAAACCAAATCCGTGACGCGGAGTCAACCCCCTACTTCGGAAGTGCCGGTGACGCCCGGCGTTCTAGCAGAAATATACATGAGTAGCGCCAGTCTGAGTGAGAGTTTGGTTAATTGGCTTGCCACGGTGGTGCCCGAAGCCTTAGAGAACTTATCAGATGCGGGCAGAGTCACGAGTTTTTGCGGTCATGGTTTCGGTCTGCCTTTCGCAGGCCGCTTCGGGAGAGCCCGGAGGTGTATCCAGGGTGCTGAGTTCCGACTCCTGCGCGACGAGCGGTTGCCATGGCGGTGCGGGGCTTGACCGGGGAGCCTATCACATCTGGGAACGCTCCGATCCCCACTCCAAGGCTTCCGCCACTTTGACGAACGGGCAATCCTCCGCGATCGCGCGGCAGATGGGTATCGCCAGCGCTGTGGAATCGGCGACCTGCACGGCATGCCATGCGCCGATGCGGAACGTGGAGGCGTCGCTTTTCACGCCCGACTCGAAAGCCAAGGCCGAGGATTTTTCCTGTGCGAATTGCCACGGCGGAGCAGAAAACTGGATCCTTTCCCACACCCGCCCGGACTATCCGAAGGCGGCGCTTGAGAAGCTGGGGATGCGCCCCTTGGGCACCGCCTACCAGCGCGCGAACAACTGCGTCGCCTGCCACCAGAGCCTCAGCGATGAGCTTGTGAAAGCGAAGCATCCGCCGCTCCTTTTCGAACTCGACGGGCTTCTGTTAGATGAGCCGAAGCATTGGCGCGAGGACGCGGATTTCTCCCATGCGAAGACATGGCTCGTCGGCCAGGCGGTGGCGTTGCGCGAGGTGGCGGCGCAGGCCGCCCGCGAACCCGGCGAGGCGAGGACGGCGGAGATCGAGGCGATCAAGGGGCTGCTCGAAGCGAGCGGCACCGGCTGGGACAGCGCAGCGGGAACAGATCTTGTCCGTGCGGCGGATGACTTCGCGAAAAAGATTTCCGCCGCCCCGATGACAACCGCACAAAGCCGCGCGGTGCTCGACAAGCTCATGCGCCACCGCAAGCCCTTCGAAGTCGGCGCTTTCGGCGCGGTAGCTGAGGAATACAGGATGTGGGCAGCCGGTTATTATGCCGAGCGCGTGGCTCTGGCCATTGATCGGTTGAATCAGTCAGTCATCGCCGCAGGCGAGAAAGAGGCTTTCGCCGAGAGTGCGCTCGATGAGCTTTTCAAGGCTGCGCAGCCGCCGAAGAGCTTCGACGCGGATGCTGCGGATCATTTTGTCAGGAAACTCGACCATTTGGTGAACCCGAATGCCGAATAATTACGCCCACCGATCCATGGAAATTGAGAGGAAATGACCGGCGGATTTTTCAGAACAGGAAGGCGGCTTGCGGTTTCATGCGCGGGCGTTCTGCTGACGACCTGTTATCATCCCCCACACAAGCGGACTCAGGAATGGGATCTTGCGCCCGGCGAGGAACGTCCGGATCGCCTGAGCGCACAGCAGCTCCGCGCGGAGACCGTGCCGGAATCGCCTGATGACTTTTCTCCGGATGCGGGCGTGGAGCTGTATCGCGATCCGCCGCTGCCTGTCCTTGAAAGCAACTCGCGAACCACGGTCACGGAGGAGCCTCCATTGCCGCCTTCCGTGTTCAATCCCGATCCCGGCATGGGTATGACGAGAACCGCCGATGCAGGCGGCGGTGCAGGCGGCGGCACGATTCCCGCCGTCGAAGCGGAGGAGTCGGTGGGCTTCGGGCGCTTTTTCAAGGATGATCTAGGTCTCGGCGACGACCGCTTTTTCCGCCGCGACGTGGGGGTTCCGAAAACGTTCCCGAAATTCACCGTCGATATTCCCGACGGCATGGGCTTGCCGCGCACCGGTGTCATGAGGCGCAGGCTGGACATCGAACTGGTGCAGGGTGTGGAGGAACTTTACGAACCCGACATCCCCGATGATATGGTGCTGCCTAGAAAAGACGTCCGCTACGAGGGACGCATCTACGAGCACTGGCACACGGGTCATCATGACCATGTCGAGTATCCCGAAAATTTCACGGCCATCGAGAACCGCTACCTGATCCCGACCGGCGTGTGGGATCGCTACGAGGATCCTGCGCTCTCGGAGACACCCTACGAGCAGCAGACACCATATTTCTGGCATCCCTATTACCAGAGCAAGCTGAAGGGTGATATCCCCATCTACGGCCAGGATTACTTCGCCTCGCTGACGCTCCAGAATGTCACTGACATCGAGGTACACGACATCCCGATTCCCTCCGGCGTCAGCACGGCGCGCCCGTTCGGTTCTGAGTTTTACGGACGTGGGGATCAGGAGGTGGTCGTCACGAACACAAGCCTGACGCTCGACTTGTTCAAGGGGGAAACCTCGTTCAAACCGGTCGAGTGGCTTTTCCGGATTCAGCCCGTATTCAACACCAACTATGTTTCGGGTTACGAAGCGGGCGTGATCGCGCCGGATCCGCGCGGACTCGGTGCGGGCTCGAACCCGCCGCCGGCTAATCCGTTTTTGGGAAACCCCGGTATCGTGAACCCCGGCGACGTCGACCTTTTCCTCGATCCTCTGCTTTTCCCCGCCAACGGCGATTTCCACCGCACGGACGCGACCGACCGCTTCGAGAACCATCTCGCGCTGCAGCAGTTGTTCTTCGAGGCACATCTACTAGATCTATCGGAGAACTACGACTTCGCCGCACTGCGGGTGGGCACGCAGGTTTTCAATGCGGATTTCCGCGGCCACGTTTTCACCGAGGCAAACTGGGGCTACCGTATGTTCGGCAACCTCGCGAAGAACCGCCTGCAATACAACATCGCGCTGTTCGACCTTTTCGAAAAAGAATCCTTTTCCGAGCTGAACACATGGGAAGATCGCGACCAGAACGTGTTCGTGGCCAACCTGTATTGCCAGGATTTCTTCTTCGAGGGCTACACCGCCCAGGTCAGTTTCCTCGCGAACTGGGACAATGGCGGTGACGGCCTGACTTATGACAATGCGGGAAACATCGTCCGTCCGTCCCCCATCGGCACCATCGCCCCGCATGAGCTGGAGGCCTATTACATCGGCTGGAACGGCGAGGGCCACATCGGCCGTGCGAACATCAGCCACTCGCTCTACCATGTCTTCGGTGAGGACGATCTCAACGGCATCGCCGGGCGCTCGGTGGACATCAGTGCGTGGATGGCGGCGATGGAGGTCTCCATGGACGTGGACTGGATGCGGCACAAGTTCACGCTATTCTACGGATCGGGCGACGAAGATGCCACCGATGACAAGGCGACCGGCTGGGACGCCATCGTGGACAACCCGAACCTAATCGGCGGCCCGTTCAGTTACTGGCAAAGGCAGGGCATGAACCTCGGCGGCACGGCCGTCGCGCTCAAACAGCGCCTGAGCCTGATCCCCGATCTCAGTTCGAACAAGTTCCTCGGTCAGTCGAACTTCGTGAACCCGGGCATTTTCATCGCGGGCGTCGGCGAGGAATGGGAGATCACTCCCAAGGTGCGCCTGATCGCGAACCTGAACTACCTTCTGTTCATGGAAACCGACTCGATTTCCACTGCGCTCGTCACCGATCAGATCGACCGGGAAATTGGCTGGGATCTCAGTTTCGGCGTGGAATACCGACCTTTGCTTACGGACAACATCCGCCTTGCCGCCGGCATCGGAATGCTCTTTCCCGGGGCGGGCTTCAAAGACATTTACCGCGCCTCAGCTCCCGGTGTCGCTGGCTTCACGGCAGCCAATTCCCAGGAAGTTTCGGATGTTCTTTACAGCGGATTCCTCTCAGCAACCATGACCTTCTGACCAATGAACCATTTCGGAAAATTTCTCGGGCTCGCCCTGCTGCTCTCCCAACCCGCGTTCGCGCAGGAGCAGGCTGCACGGGGCGGGCTCTACGGGCCGCCCATCGCGGTGCGCGAGTCGCTGAAGGCCGATGTCGCGATTCCGAAAACCAACACCGTCGACCAGTCCCACGCGATGATGATGGTGAAAAGCAAAGGCTGCATCGAGTGCCACGAGGGCGCGCACGATCCGCACGGCAGCGAGTTCGTTCGTCTCGGATGCACGGATTGCCACGGCGGCAATTCCACCCCCGGCCTGACCATGCGCCAAGCGCACCCCACGCCGCGCAACCCGGTGTTTTTCGAAAGCTCCGCAAACCCGAGTGACAGCACTGTTCTTCTTAACCATGAGTCGCCGGAGTTCATCAAGTTCGTGAACCCAGGCGATCTGCGCGTCGCCGAGGAAACCTGCGGCGGATGCCACGCGGATTCCGTCAAGCACGTGAACCACAGCATGATGCGGCACGGCGCGATGCTCTGGGGCGCGGCCGCTTATAACAACGGCTCGTATCCCGCCAAGGACTCCATTTTCGGCCAAGCGTATGGAGTGAACGGCGTGCCGCTTGCGTTGCAAAGCCCGATCAAGGTCACGCCGGAGATGCAGAAAAAAATGGGTATCGTGCAGAGCATTTATCCGCTGCCGCGCTTCAACATCACGCAGCCCGGAAATCTGTATCGCATTTTCGAAAAGGGAGGCACACGTCTTCTGGAGTTGGGCAACCCGGATCCCTTCGATCCGCCGGGCCGCCCGTTCCGCCGCCTTGGCGAGCGCGGCCTGGGCACCCTCTCGCGGGTTGATCCCGTGATTATCGGTGCGCACAAGACCCGTCTGCACGATCCGCTGCTCGACTACTTCGGATCGAACGACCGCGCCGGCGATTTCCGCTCCAGCGGCTGCACCGCGTGCCACGTGGTTTATGCCAATGACCGCTCGCCCTCGAACTCCGGTTGGTATAGCGCCTACGGCAACCAAGGGCTTTCCTTCAGTACGGATCCGATGATTTCGAAACAGGAAAAGGGGCATCCCATCGAGCATAAATTCACCCGCAGCATACCCTCCAGCCAATGCATGAACTGTCACATGCATCAGGGAAATCTCTTCGTGAACCCGTACCTCGGATACATCTGGTGGGATCAGGAAACCGATGCGGAGCACATGTATGCCAAAAAGCAGAAGTATCCAACCGACGAGGAGATGGTGGAGTCCTTGCGCCGCAACCCCGAGGCCGCCGCCGCCCGCGGACTTTGGGGCGATGTGAATTTCCTCGAGAAATCCGCCGAGCTGAACCCCAAGCTCGAGCACACCCAGTTTGCCGACTATCACGGCCACGGCTGGATGTTCCGCGCCGTTTTCAAGAAGGATCGCGAGGGCAACCTGTTGACGCTCGAAGGCGATAAGATCGACCACGCCGACAAGGACAAGTTCAAGAAAGCGGTCCACCTCAAGGACATCCACCTCGCGCTCGGCATGCAGTGCGTGGATTGCCATTTCCTCAACGACAACCACGGCAACGGCCTGCTCTACGTCGAGCCCCGCGCAGCCACCGCGATCATGTGCATCGATTGCCACGGAACGGTCAGCGAGCGCACCACCCTCCTCACCTCCGGCAAGGGCGGCACGCTCTCGAAGGACGGCAAGATCGAGCCCATCGATCTCCGGGGAAGCAACACGCCCTTCGGCCCGCGTTTCACATGGAGCGCCGACGGCAAGACACTCATCCAGCAATCTTCGATGGATGCGAACATGAAATGGACCGTGCCGCAGACCCTCGACACCGTCGATCCCAAGTCGGCCGACTACAATATCATGAGCGCCTACGCGAAAACACTGAAGCGCGACGGCAAGACATGGGGCTCCGTGCCGGACAGCAAGGAAGGCTGTGCGAAAAACCTGGCACACAGCGACGCGGCGATGGATTGCCAGACCTGTCACACCTCGTGGGCTACAAGCTGTTTCGGCTGCCACATCCCGATGGAGGCGAATTTCAAGATGGCCGCGAACAAGTTCGAGGGCACAACCACGCGGAACTATAGCTCTTACAACCCGCAGGTCGTGCGCGACGACGTATTCATGCTCGGGATCGACAGCACCGCGAAGGATCACCGCCTCGCCGTGCTCCGCTCATCGAGCGCGATGCTCGTCGGCTCACAGGGCGCGAACCGTGAGTGGCTCTACACGCAGCAGCAGACGGTTTCCGCCGAGGGCTATTCCGGCCAGGCTTTCAATCCCCACTTCGCCCACACCACCAGCGGCGTCGGCACCACGAAAAACTGCACGGACTGTCACCTTTCCGTGGACAAGGACAACAACGCAATCATGACCCAGTTGCTCGGTTTCGGCACGGGCACGGTGAACTTTTTCGGAAGGTTCAGCTATGTTGGCACGGATCACCACGGCCTCAACGCGGTGGCGTGGACGGAGCGCACGGAACCCCAGGCGGCGATCGGCAGCCACCTGCACAAATACGCTTACCCGGATTTCTACCAGCAGCACCTTTCGAATAACTCGATCCTGAAAGTCTCCCATCACCACCACGCCAAGGGCGGCGGCGCGCTCGATCTCCAAATGCGCGGCGAGTATCTCTACGCGGCTCTCGGGGAGGACGGCTTCGGCGTCTTCGACATGGCGAACCTGGACAACAAGAATTTCTCCGAACGCATCGTGACCACCCCCGTCTCTGCGCTCGGTCAGAAAACTTTCATCAAGTCCCCGCACGCCACCTCGATCACGCTGCCCAGCACCCTGATCAACGATCCGAAACGCAAGCGCCTTCCCGTGAACGAGGAGCAGCCCATCGCGGATTATTACGGCTACGCCTTCGTGACCGATCTCGAGGAAGGCTTGATCGTCGCAGATGTCGCGACCTTGCTCGATGGAAACCCGGCGAACAATTTCATCCGCAAGGTCTCGACCTTCAATCCGGGCGGCGCGCTCGATGGCGCTCGTCACTCATGGATGGCGGGGCAATGGCTCTATATCACAACCGCACAAGGCCTGGCGGTGGTGGATGTGAAAAATCCGGAAAATCCCGTGATGGTCGGCGGCTATTCCGGTTCCTTCCTGCGCGATGCTCGCCAGGCCTCCATCCAATGGCATTACTGCTTCGTCACCGACGCGGAGGGCGTGAAGGTTTTCGATATTTCCAATCCTGCAAAGCCGCAGCCGATCAACGGTGCGACTGTCGGCTTGGGCGAAGCGAACGGCCTCTACGTCGCACGCACTTATCTCTACGTCGCCAACGGCTCGCAGGGTCTCGCGATCATCGATATCAAGAATCCCGAGAAACCGCGCAAGCTCTCCGACTTCACTGCCGGCGGGGTGATCAACGATGCCCGCGACGTGCAGATCGGATCGGTCAGCGCCTCGATGTATGCCCACATCGCGGATGGTCGCAACGGGATGCGGATCGTTCAGATGATCTCGCCGGATAACGTCCCCGGTCACATGGGCTTCTCGCCGAAGCCGGAGCCGAAACTCATCGCCACCTATCCGACGGAGGGCTCCGCTGTCACCGTCTCGCGAGGTCTCGATCGCGACCGCGTGGTGGACGAAAGCGGCAACCAGACGGTGGTCTTCGGACGGCGCGGCTCACGCCCGTTCAACCTCGATGAAATGGCCGCGTTTTACAAAAAATCGACCGGTGAATACTACCGGGTCGCCGATGTGAGCCACGGGGATAACGGCACGCTCATGGATACTAGCAAGCGGGCGGTAACGCCCACCGAGGACTTCGCCGCCCCCGCTTCGGCAGGTGATGGCGAGTCTGTTTCAAATACCGGTCGTCTGAAAAAACGCCGGGCAGCCAAGGAGGCCGGAAGATGAAACAACACCTGATCCTATTCGTTTTACTGGTTTCCGGCTCCACGCTGTTCGGGGCGGAAACCATTGCGCCTGTCTCGGGAGCGACAGATAAGCCCGGGCATCGTGACGGCACCGGCGGTGTCGCTCGTTTCAACGACCCGATGGGACTCGCTCGCGACGCCCAAGGGAATCTCTACATCTGCGATTCCCGCAACCACGTGATCCGCAAGGTCGCGCCGGGCGGTGTCGTGACCACTGTCGCCGGGCAGCCCGGTGAGCCCGGCGCGGTGAACGGTGTCGGCTCCGCGGCGCGTTTCCATTTTCCTGCGGACATCGCCGTCTCACCCGGCGGGGTTCTTTACGTGGCGGACAGCGGAAATCATTGCATCCGTGCCATCACCGCGAACGGTACGGTTACCACGCTTGCCGGTGATCTAGGCAGCGCGAACGACATCAGTCTCAGCTACGGAGCCATCACCGCTGTCCCTCCAAGTTTCGACGGCCAAGGAGCGACAGCCCGTTTCAACAGCCCGTCTGGCATTGTTTACGCCCCCGCCGGGCATCTCCTGGTTAGCGACACCGGCAACCATATCATCCGCCGTGTCAGCTTGAATGGAGTTGTCACCACTTTTGCGGGAAAAGCCGGTTCGTGGGGATCGGCAGATGGCACCGGCCCGGACGCCCGCTTTTCCTCACCCATGGGTCTCTGCGTTGGGGCAGATGGTAATCTTTACATCGCCGACTCCGCCAACCACGCGATCCGCTGCATGACCTCGGCAGGAGTTGTCAGCACCTTCGCCGGCAGCCCGCTCGAAGCCGGTTTCAAGTCCGGCCCGCGCCTTCAGGCTCGTTTCTTTGAGCCCACCGACATCGTCGCCCATCCCGCGGGTGGATTCATCATCTGCGAATCTTTCGGAAATGCTCTTTTCCGTCTTTCCGCCGATGGCAAGGTCTCCCTTTTCGCGGGCGATCCGGAGACCGGCCCGAACTCCCTCGCCAATCCCAACTCAGCCGCATGCGACCCGCAAGGCAACGTCTATGTGGTCGATACTTTCCACCAGGAGGTGCGACTCATCATCGAGAAATTCTCGACCTCCATCGAGCTCATCGGCGGCACGAACCAGCTCACCATCACTTGGGACAGCCTACCCGGCCGCACCTACCAGCTTCAGACTCTTGGAAGCGCGGGCTGGGTCAACGCCCCCCCAGCGCCTGTCCTCGCCCACGCGGCGGAAACCTCCATTATGATCCCCGCACCGCTGGAAAAGGCGGTCGTGTACCGGATTCTTTTGCTGGGGTTCTGACCATCAACCGTGGCTGAGGATTGCCGTCGCAGCATCTTCCACTCAGAAGCTCGTGGAAGCCCTTGGGAATCTCGCGTAGGGCAAGCGAGCCCGATCATAGACGAAGTTGTCAGCGCGAGCCTCTGGCGGAGATAGGAAATCGCGAGTGCCGCTGGCTCCGACGATGTCATCCTGCTCGATGCCGTCACCCGATACACCGATCGCTCCGATGAGGACGCCGTTGCGGTAGAGCGGGAAACCGCCGGGGAAAATGGTGATGCCGTTCGGCACGTTCAGGTTGACCGGAGCGGAAGGAACCGTCCCCCCGACAAGTGAGAACGCCGCCTGCAGGCCGAAGAGCGGACCCGGCGGGTTGTTGCCGATGCCCGGAGGATAGATGTCCTGCGAGAGAAAGCCGACAGAGCGGGACGAAAACGCCCGTGGCGTGCCCCGTTCCAAACCGCGGGAGTAGAACAACGCGGTGCGGGCTTTCTGCACGGCGACATCCCAACTGAAAATCGTCGCATCCGGCGTGCGGTAGGTGCCGAGCACGACCGGTTCCACACCGTCCGCGGCCGGATTATTGATCACGGAAATCCATACCTGCGTGATCTTTCCACGCGGCAAGCGGATCCCGGCGCGGGTGATCTGCGAGCGCTCCGCCGCCAGCCTCAGGATCGATTCCACCTCCACGGCGGTGAGCCGCGCGGCTCCGGCGATCGCTCCCGGCAGGGGATCGGCGCGGATTGCGGAGCGGAGTTGACCCGGGACTCCGCCGGGGCCGGTGAAGCCGAAGGGGTTGGGATACACCACGGAGGGCGGTGAAGCTTTCGGCGAGTAATCCACCGCGCCGTTGTCCGCCGAGGCGGGGATGCCATCGATGTCTGCGAAGACCACGGCGCTGCCATTCGCGGCGAGGAACGCGGCGGGATCGGCCACTGTTGCATCGGAACCTGTTCCAACCACATACGCCACCCGCACGCCGTCGATGGCGACGTTGTTTCCACCGAAAACCGGATTCGGCCGGAAACCCGCTTGCCCGCCCAGCGCGATACGCTCGTTGATGTTCGCTTGGAAAAAGATATCGAAATCCGCCACCGGAGCATCCGCGAATCCCATCACGCCGATGCCTCCGACGAGTATGCCGTTTTTAAAAAGCGGCACTCCTCCGGGGCTTGAAACGGCGGCGGGCAGGGTGAGCAGCGAAGTGAACGGCACGCTGCGGAAGGCATCGGCGGGCGTTGCGCTGCCGGGGTCATCCACCCCGGGCACGGGCGGCAGGGGAAAAGTTCCCGCTGGGGATGGAGCCTTGAATTTGTTCGTGTCCGTGAACGCCATGCTCGAGAAATTCACGCCGACCAGCGGGCCGTTCGGGCGATTTTCGACGGCAGGAGGGAAATGGTTCTGCACGATGAAGGCCGCTGTGCGCGAGGTGAAGGCGTGCTCATCGCTGCTGAGGAAAGCGGCAGCTCCCGCTTTCGAAACCACATCCGCGACGTTGGAGGGCGTGGGATTCGGTGCGACCGCGCCGTTGACATCCCATACCGCCAGAACATGCCCCTCTCGGTCGGTGACGGCGATCATCCGGTTAGTCGCCGGCGAAATGGCCTGAGCCTCTTGCACCGCCTGCGCTAAAACCTGACGCACATCCGCGATCTCCATCCGCTGCGCGAGCAGCGGTGAAACCGGAGTAAGAAGGAACAGGGGAAGCCGCCAATCCATAACTGAGTCCTCTTATCACTGAACCGAGCCGGGATGACAAGGGAATTGGAGCGCACCCTCCCACATCTGTTCTCGACGCATGCCCTTTTGCGGGCGAGGTTCTCGGCGAAATCATGCCATGAGAAATCACTTCCTCCCCGCCCTGCTGTTTTGCCTCGCGATCTGTTCCTGCAAGGATGAGGAAATCCGCACCTACCGGGTAGCCGTTGAGCCGGAGGCGGAAGCTCCGCCGAAACAGGATGCGGGAGCGCATGATCACGCTGCGCATTCTGATTCCGTGACGTGGCGCGCCTTGCCGGACTGGAAAATGGAGGAGGCGGGCAAGTTCCTCACCGCCGCCTATGCGGTGCCGGAGCTTGGGCGTTTGACGGTTTCCAAACTCGGTGGCGATGGCGGCGGACTTGCGGCAAACGTGAATCGCTGGCGCGGACAGGTGAGCATGCAAACGCTGCCCGAAGACCAAGTCCGCGGCCAGCCGATGCCGGTGACCGGAAGCGACCGCGAGATGCTCCTTTTCAACCTCAATCCCGACGAGGCACCAGCCGACGCCGAGGGCATCTTCGCCGCCGTGCTGCCGCTCGGCTCGGAGACATGGTATTTCAAACTCACCGGCCCGTCCGCCAAGCTGCGCGAAAAAGGCGGAGAGGTGTTCATGGCTTTCCTCAGTGATGTCCGCATCGCCGGAGAGGAAACGGCCGCACCGCCTACGCCTTCTGATCCCGCCTCGCCGCGCGTGCCGAAAATTCAGGTGACTGCACCGGAGGGTTGGGAGAAGAGCGAAGGCAGCGCGATGCGAGTCGCCAGCTTTGCGATCAAGGGCGATGACGGCGCGACCGCCGATGTCTCCGTGATCCCGCTGCCCGGCGAATCCGGCAGCGTGCTGGAAAACGTGAACCGTTGGCGCGGCCAGGTTCAGCTCCCCCCTTTGGCGAGCCCTGATGATCCCGCGCTCGGCGCGGAAATGGACGGCGCGGCGGGCAAGCTTTTCGTGACCCACATGGTTAGCGCAGAGCCGGTGCTCGACGGGAAAAAGGCCGCGATCTCCACCGCCATCCTCAAGGCGGAAGGGGTCACCTGGTTTTTCAAGGTCACCGGCGAGGCTTCACTGGTGGAGGCAAACCGTGAGAAATTCGAAGCGTTCGCGCGCACCGCTACTTTCCCATGATGCTCCTCCGATCCGCCGGAAAATTCCTGAGTTCCCTGCGCCTGACGGTCACGCTGCTGGGCTTCTCCATGGTGCTGATTTTCGTAGGCACGGTCTCGCAGGTCACTTTCGGCATCCACGAGGTCGTGGAGCTATTCTTCCGCTCCTGGATCGCGTGGTGGGATGTGATGCCGGGGGATGGGGAATTCAAGATCCCGCTGCCCGGCGGCTCGCTGCTCGGCTGCCTGCTCATCGTGAATCTCCTCGCCGCGCACGGCGCACGCTTCAAGCTCCGCTGGAACAAGGCGGGCATGTTGCTCATCCACTCCGGCATCCTACTCATGCTCATCGGCGAGCTGTTCACCGGCTTCCTCGGCAAGGAGGCACAGATGACCGTCAACGAAGGCCAGACGATGAACTACTCCACCTTCCCCCGCGAGGTGGAGCTGGCCGTGACCGAGGTTTCCGGCGACGGCATGGAAACGGTGCGTGCCATCCCACAGAGTCGCCTCAAGGACGGCGCGGCGTTTCCCTTCCCGGGCTTCACCCTGCGCATCGACCGCCATTTCGATAACAGCGAGATCCTTGAGGAAAAGGTCGTGGGCAAAGGCTTCGATCCCATCCGCGCGACGGCGGGGGCGGGGATCGGTTACGCGGCGCGCGCGAAGCCGAGCGAGACGGCGATGGATCGACGGGACATCGCCACCGCTTTCGTCAGCGTGGTGCCGGACGGCGGCGCGGCGCCGGGTCGCTGGCTGCTTTCCAACGCGCTCGTCGGCGCGCAGTCCTTCGAGGCGGGCGGGAAAAGCTGGAAGTTCGCGATCCGCCAGGCGCGCCTTTACCATCCGTTTTCCATCAAGCTCATCGACTTCAGCCACGACCGCTACCTCGGCACCAACGTCCCGAAAAATTTCTCCAGCAAGATCCGCCTGCTCAATCCCACCACCGGCGAGGATCGCGAGGATCTCATCTACATGAACCATCCGCTGCGCTACAAAGGACTCACCTTTTTCCAATCCGGCTTCGCGAACGACGATACCACCACCATCCTGCAGGTCGTGAAAAACCCCGTGTGGACTCTCCCCTACATCTCCTGCGCCATGGTCTCCTCGGGGCTGCTGTGGGTGTTCTCCATGCATCTCCGGAAAGCCATCGCCCGCCGAAATTCCGCCTCCGCGTGAGGATTTGTGATTCCTTTCGCCCGGACGAATCGCCTCGCCATTCAGGAGGTCTCATCCATCATCGGGGCGTTAGCCGCTTTCGTCGGTAGGAAAACAAACACATGACCACATCACAATACCTCATCTGGGGATGCTTCGTTGTGCTCACCGAGACGGCCGTCTATTCCATGGAGGAGAACGGCACCTACCGCCAATGGCAGCAGGAACTCGACTCCGTCGGCGCGTTCCGCCCCGTTGTCATCGGCGCACGGGTGGCCGATGACGGCGTGCCTGTCGACATGATCGGTGTCGTTTCCGTGCAGGATGGCCCCACCATTCCCGCCGGAGACATCATCGCGCCCGCCATCGAGGCAGATCACAACTACTTTCAAAATGCCGAGACGTTCCTCGCCAACGGGGGGCGTCGCGGCCGACAACTCCAAGTCCTCACCGACGGCACATTCTACATCAATCGTTGGTTTGCCAGCGTCGAGCTGGGTCACAAAACGCTTATCCCGATCGGCTACGTCGGCGTGGTGGTTTCCTACTATGGCGAGGAAGGAACCGATACAACCGGAGCCACCTTCCGCTACGGCGAGCAGGTCAACCCCGGCGAGAAAGGGGTCTGGAAACAAGCCCTGACGCCCGGTAAATACCCGCTCAACCCTTACGCAGTCAAAATCGAGAACGTCCCGACGGTGAACTTCGTCCTCCGCTGGATCACCGGACAATCCGAAAATCACCGCTACGACGACCAGCTCGCCACCATCGAGATCATCACCGCCGACGGCTACGAGCCACTCCTGCCGCTCAGCCTCATCCTGCATATCGACTACCAAAAAGCGCCCTCCGTCGTGCAGCGCTTCGGAGATGTCAAACGCCTCATCACCCAAACCCTGGATCCCATCCTCACCGCCTATTTCCGCGACGTCGCCCAGAGTTCCACCATGCTCGAACTCCTCACCCATCGCGAGGAAATCCAGACCAACGCCACCGCTGCGCTCAGCCGCCGCTTCCAGGAATTCGATATCAACTGCGTCGCCGTGCTCATCGGACGCCCCGAAACACGGGTTCAAGACTTGGGCAACGACCCCATCGAAAAACTTTTCGATCAACTGCGCATCCGCCGCTTGGCCGAGGAACAGCGCGAAACCTACGCCAAGCAAGAAGAAGCCGCAGGCCACTTGCGCACGCTCAAGGAGGCCGAGGCCATCGCCGGAAAACAGGCGGAGCTCACCCAGTCAAAGGTCGAGATCGAAGTAGCCGCGAACCGCGCCGAGGCTCAGCTTGCCGAGGCTCAGCGGATGGCCAAACGTGACATCACTCTTGCGGAAGGCCGCAGCAAGGCGCAACGCCTAGAAGGTGAAGGAGAGGCAGCGAAAATCAGCCAAATCGGCTTGGCGGAGGCCAGCGTCTTCCAGGAGAAAATCAAGGCGTATGGCGACCCCCGCCTCTTCGCCCTGCGCGATTTGTCGGAGCGCTTCGCGAACTCAAGTCAGCCGCTGGTTCCCGAGCGCGTTTTCATCACCGGCGGCAGCAGCGAAGGGGAAACGGGTCAGTTCGGCGTACTGCAGACCCTGTTGGGATTGTTGGTTGCAGAAAAAAGCGGTCTTGATATTACCGGCCCGAAAGCAACGGTCGGGATCGCAGAAGCCGATATAACCGGGACGCCCTCTTCCGGAGCTTGAACCACCAACCGCACGAAAATATCGCCCGCATAAGAAACGGAGGCGGAGGAATCCGCGAGAACGGCGCGGGCCGGAAAACCGCCTCTGCCTGAGAGATAGCCGACCGTCACCAATTCGTCATCACCGAAAAATAAAGCATCGGATCGCCATCCAGGCTGTTCGGATACTCAATGGGGATTCCCAAATCGAGCTTGGCGGAAACCTTCTCATCATAGCGCCACCGCAGCCCTGCACCCACGGAAGCGAGTTGTCCGGGATCGCCGGCAGCGTCACGACTTAGAGCCGCACCATCGATGAAAGTGATCGCTTGAAAATCACCGTAGCGGCGCGTCGGTAAACTTTTGAACTGAAATTCGACCGTGCCGACCAGTCCCTTCGATGCGTACCCCACCGCCTCGTCAAATCCCCTGACACGGGACACTCCGCCCGCGGAAATTTGGTCTGAAGAAAGTAAGACGGAATCCGCCCACTGACCTTGCACTCGCCCGACAAGAAATCCCAAGTCAGCTACTTTCAGAGTCCTCTCCATTTCAAACTTTGCGATCAGGGACTCGGCACCATCGGCACCAAGGGCACTGTAGTCCGCGTCCGTTGATCCGAGAATCCCCTGCCCAGGAGTGTAAGCCAGCGAGGCGTCTAGGCGGGTCATCCCGAAGCGATCTAAGCGACGGCCTTTCCAGCCGGTTGTGATCTGGAACATATTCACACCTTGGAAAGTCCCATTGGCGAGTTCGTAATCGTTGCCACTGAACTCCATCCCGAAGCGCCACTCCTGGACGATCTCCTGCCAGCGTGGAAGCGGCACACGGTAGCTGAGGGCTACTCGGGAAAACTTACCGCTTTGGTCAAGCGGACCGGCGGTATCGGATTCCGATTCCGTGTAACCCAGCGAGATTCCGAGGAGATGCCGGATCGGAAGAGGGATCTCATAAATCGCGCTGAATCCCTGCAGCCTGCTGGGATCCAGCGCCGAGGTGTATTGGCCGGTTATGCGGTGATCCAGGGAGAACAGGTCGCCGTACTGATAGCCGAAGAACATCCGTTCATCACCGAGGCCGTCACTCAATTGATTGTCGATGCCGGCGTATGCCCGCCATGGTTTTGGGGAGCGTATCCGCAGGGTTAGGTCAAGGATCTCAGGCGAATCCCCTTCACGATAGGAAATGGTGCCACGACGGAGCGGGTTTTCGTTGATCCAATTCATGTCCTCGATGATCGAGTCGGCGGATACCTCCTCCCCGGGCAGGCTGCGAAATGAGTTTGCGATAAACTCCGCTCCAAAAGACGGTTTGCCGGACATCAGGATCTGGCCTGCGCGGGCCGGGCAGATCATAATGGCGATGACGCCCGAGGTAATCTCCTGTTCGGGAAATGAAACGTGCATGAACGGCCGACCCAATGACCGAAAGGCGACTTCAAGCTGTTTGTTGAGGCGGTTCAGCGATCGGAGGGAAACCGGCCGCCCTATGGTCGCCGCTGCGATCCTGAGGATTTCAGCGGATTCCTTTTCCGAGAATCCCTCAAGCTGCACTCCCGCAGCGGATTTACTCTGGAGCTTCAGGGCTTCATCGGAGGTGGGCGCGATGGCGAGGCCTTTCAGTGACGGTAGGAGGATTTGTTCCTGTCCCGCCATCGCAGCACCTGCGGTGGCGGCCTCATCCTGAACGACCCGCTCCGAAGGACGGGAGGCGGTTGGAGGAATCGGACGGCTCGCATCATCCGCGCCGTATCCGAAAAGCGGCATCGTAACGATGCCAAATATGAAGACTAGGGTAACAAAATGCATCATGAATCAATCCGATAAAAAAAGGCCGCCAGTATCACCCGACGACCTTTTTTGTATGATTATTTTTTTGCGATTAGCGCAAGAACACCCGTCCCTCTTTGACTAAGGCAACTGGCCCCTTCTTCGCACGATTGGCTTTGAAAGCTCCGGAGTTTTCCCTGCCCTCGATCGCAGTGGCTTTGCTGTCGGGGCCGATCTGTCTGGCGATGGGCTCCGAAGCGGCGATGGGCGCCGAAGTTTCGTTTCTGAAGACGACTGTTGGAGTGACCGCTGGGCCAGCACCGCTTGCCATGCTGTAATAAATTTCGGGGTTAAAGCCGTCGCCACGCTTGATCCAGTCGAGTGGAATTTCAAATCCTCCGCCATCCGTTGTAACTTCCGGATCAACTTTTTCTCCGCCATCAGCGATTTCACCATCGGTGACTTCCTCATTCACTTCGCCATCGGTGGTCGTTACTTCTTCATCGATGTTTTCTTCGTCATCGAAGGTAACTTCTTCGCCGGAGGTTTCCTCATTTTCGAAGGTAACTTCTTCGCCGGAGGTCTCCTCATTTTCGAAGGTAACTTCTTCGTCGGAGATTTCCTCATTTTCGAAGATAACTTCTTCGTCGGACGTTACTTCATTTTCGAAGATTACTTCATCCGTCGGTGCGCCCGTGGAAAAGATCTCCTCATCGATGATAGTCGGATCAATGGAAACTTCCTGGTCGATCTGATAAGGGCCTGGGCAGATGGCGATCATAGGCTCTTCAATGAACTCAGTGATGCCTTCCCAGCATTCCACAATTTGGGGTTCTACCGCTGCCTCATCGGCATAAACTATTGGGGTGGTGGAGAGAACGGCTATGGAACCGAGGACTGTAAACTTGTTTCGAAATTTCATGTGGCGTGTGTTTTTTGAGTTAGGCAACCTGTAGATTGCTCGCTTCGCATTTGATGCTCACGACTTCCGCATATGAACGAAAGGCGGCATGAGATTCAAGCGAATTTTCCGATATTTCGCGGTGATTGAGCGACTGTGGAAGGCTATTCCTGATCGTTAAGAAGGCTTAAATACGCGATTCTGCGAGGATTTCGAGTCAAATCCCCCTCTATGGCGGCGGGCTCGCGACTTTCATTGGGTCGGGGCAGGAATGCTCCGGAAAAGGTCTTGTCACGGCGAGCCGCCGTCGGGAACCTCATTCCGATTCCTGCTACTACGCCCGTAGCCTTGGAAACCTCAAGCCGTATGACCTCCTTTCTCCGCAAACACCTCGCCTGGCTGCTGCCGGCGGTCTGCCTTGTTTACATCGCCTCGAACGCATTTCGTGCGACACGTCCCTCCGACGGCTTTGATTTCCAAGGCTTCGGCACCCTACCGGTCGTCTCGAACGGGCGCGTGCAGCCGCTCGATTCGCTTGCGCGAAACAACCTTCTCGCGATCCACGGCAAGCAGCGCGTGCCAGGCGATGGTGCCCCCGCCACCCCGGCGACGTGGCTTGCGGAACTCGCCTTCAAGCCCGCGCTCGCCGACACGCGGAAGATTTTCCTGATCCACCACGATGATATGCTCGGGCTCACCGGCCTCACTCGCGGCGAGGAGAAAAGCTTTTCCTTCGACCAGCTCCAGCCCTCTTTCCCGGCGCTGCAGAAGGAGTCGGTCCGGATCGAGAAGATCGATGCGCAAGCGCGCAGCGCTTACGAGAAAGCCCTGATGCGGCTCACGCGGAATCTCTACGCCTACAACCAGCTCAAGCACGCCATCGCGCTGCCGCGAAAGGAAAACATGGAGGCGGATTTCGGGCTGTTCCTTGAGAAAGTCACCGCCGCTCTGGCCGCCGCCGACAACAAGGACGCTCCAAAAGACCAGCCGCTCATCGACGACGCCTCCGCGCGGATGCGCGAGATGCTCGCTTGGGCGCCCTTCAGCGAAGTGTTCACCGCGCCCTCCGGCCAAGGCGATGACGGCTGGCGGAAGCTACCCGACTCCGTGATCGACTCCGCCGATACCGGCAAGCTTCACCCATCCGCTCTCGCTTATGCCCGCCTCGGCGATTCCTACCGCGCAGGTGACAAGGCCGCCTTCAACACCGCCATCGCGGATTACCGCAAGTGGCTTTCCGAACACCGCCCCGATGCCGTCGGGAAAAGCTCGGCGGAAACGCTCTTCAACCGCATCGCACCGTTTTACCAATCCATGGCTCTCTACGTCGCGGCCTTCCTTTGCGCGGCGTTTTCATGGCTGAAAGTGGGCTCCGTCGCACGCGTGGCGGCGTTCCGCATTTTGCTGATAGGCTTCGCGGTGCACACCGTCGGGCTCATTACACGCATGGTGCTTGAAGGCCGACCGCCGGTTACCAACCTTTATTCC
>JAYTOE010000007.1:0-50785 GCA_043747935.1 Akkermansiaceae bacterium | reverse complement strand
CCTACAATTGGTTCGCTTCCGCAGCCGACCGCCAACTCCCGGCACCTTACCTCTATCCGCCGATGATTCTCACCCCGATGTCGATGCAACTCGGCTCCTACTATCTTCTGGCCGATAAGCCCGCGGAGGCGATTGAGGCCTACGAGCGGGCGAACGAGGCATTTCCCAATGACCTGCAAGTCCTCATGGGCCTGAAAAAAGCCTGCGAAGCCGCCCACAACGCGGAGAAACTCGCCAAAACCGAGGCCCAGATCGCGGAACTAAAGAGCCAGTCCACGGAGCCTTGACTCAAGGAGCGTGGGCGTTGGAAGTAGCTGAAAAGATAAGATGCGGGCGGGACGCCCACGCTCCCTTTTTGAAAAAAAAGGCCGCCGGGGAGTCCCTTCCCCGGCGGCCAAAAGGTCGTCTTACTGTTTCCCACACCCATGGGATTGGATAGACAACTGCTGTTACACCCTTACATGAAAGCCAACAGAGTCGGCTTACATGGGGGATAGACCATCAGGATATCCGAACGTTCAAATTTTCCTGAGAATATTTTCGGAGCCTGGGAAAACAGGCAAAAAAGACTCAAAGGGAGGAACCACGCCTGGCGCTTCGACCTTCTCCGCATGGATAAGGAAAACCCGCCCGTAAACTCCAGCTTGGCGACTTCGCGGTTCCACTCATTTCCGCCCATCAGCAGTCATTCGCGGTTAAACCCGATATTCAATTTCAAAGTCAGCGGTCTTTACCACAGAGACACGGAGAACACAGAGGTTTGGGAAAAGAATGCGAAACACCTTATGATGCGGCTTCGTGGACTCCGTGTTCTCTGTGTCTCTGTGTCTCTGTGGTCAAAATACTTGGAACCAGTTTACTACTTCGGATTTCGGGTTAACCCAAAAAACGAGTTCTCCCATATCCGGAAAGCCCTTGCTTCCGGTTGGCTTCTCCACAAATCTTCCGCCGATGTCCCACGCCCATATCGATGTCCGCTACGTGGCCAAGCTCGCCCGCCTGGATCTGACCGAGGCGGAGGTCGCCGTATTCCAATCCCAGCTCGACGCGATCCTCGGCCACGTGGAATCCCTCTCCGCCATCGACCTGCCCGACGACATCGCCGCAGCCGGTAGCGCCCGGCTCGGCCCGATGCGCGACGACCTGCCGCACACCAGCCTGCCATCCGAGGCCGTCCTGCTCAACGCCCCCGACCAAGCCCAATCCCAGATCCGCGTCCCCAAAGTCGTCGCCGACGCGTAACCCCTTTCAACAGCTACCCACCATGTCCCTCACCAGCCTGCGCCGCCGATATCTGGACGGCGAAACGACCCCCTCGGAAGCCCTCGCGAAGCTCGCGGAGGAAATCGCGTCCCGTGATCCTCAGACCGGGGCCTACCTTTCGCATGACCTCGATCTCGCCCTGAAAGCAGCCGCCGTGGCCGACCTTTCGAAGCCGCTCGGCGGGCTGCCGATCGCCATCAAGGACAATATCAACACCCTCGGCCAGCCCTGCACCTGCGGTTCCAGATTTCTCGCAAAAAATTACACATCTCCTTATGATGCAACGGTTATCAGAAAACTGAAGGAGGCCGGAGCTATCCCTTTCGGGCGGATGAACATGGACGAGTTCGCGATGGGCTCCGCCACGGAAAACTCGGCGCTCCAGCCCACCCGCAACCCGCATGACCACGACCGGATTCCGGGAGGCTCCTCGGGTGGTTCCGCCGCCGCAGTGGCCGATGGCACCGCCTTCGCTGCTCTCGGCTCCGACACCGGCGGCTCGATCCGCCAGCCGGCCTCCCATTGCGGAGTCGTGGGTCTGAAACCGACTTATGGCCGTGTTTCCCGCTTCGGTCTCGTCGCTTTCGCCTCATCCCTGGATCAGATCGGCCCGCTGACCCGCACCGTGGACGACGCCGCCCTGATTCTCCAGTCCATCGCCGGGCACGATCCGCAGGACAGCACCTCGCTGGACGAGCCGGTTCCCGATTACTCGGCGGAAATCGATCTCGGCGTGAAAGGCATCCGGATCGGGATTCCCAAGGAATACTTCGGCGAGGGCATCCATCCCGGCGTCCGGGAGAACGTGGAAAGCCGCATCAAGCAGCTCGAAGGCTGCGGGGCGGTGATCGTGCCGATTTCCCTGCCGCACACCGAGCACGCGGTGGCCACCTATTACGTGATCGCCCCGGCTGAGGCCTCCTCGAACCTCTCGCGCTTCGACGGGATCCGCTACGGCAACCGCGCGCCGAACCCCTCCGACATCATCGATCTCTACCACCAGTCGCGCGAGGTAGGCTTCGGCCCCGAGGTGAAACGCCGCATCATCCTCGGCACCTACGTGCTTTCCTCTGGTTACTACGACGCCTACTACACCCGCGCCCAGAAGGTTCGCGCCTTGATCACACATGATTTTAAGCGAGCGTTCGAAACAGTAGATGTGATCCTTTCCCCCGTCGCGCCGACCCCCGCCCGGAAAATCGGCTCCTGCGCCGACGATCCGCTGCAGGACTACCTCGCCGACATTTTCACGATCCCCGCGAACCTCGCCGGCATCCCCGCGATGTCAGTCCCCTGCGGCACCACAGCCTTCGACGGATCGGAAAATCTCCCCGTAGGCATCCAAATCCTCGCCCCCCACCTAGGCGAAGCCATCATGCTCCGCGTAGCGAAAGCGGTGGAAAGCCTGACCTAACCGCAAGTCCGCAAGCCCCATTTTTCGAAGAAATTAACCACAGATGAACAGGATGGACGCAGATGTAAGAAGGGATGGCCGACAACGGCATCTATTTCAACTGCGTTCATCTGTGGTTCGATTCTTCACTCTTCATTGAGATTTAAAGTTTAAAATTTAAAGTTTTCCCCATGATCCTCGGTTACTGCACAAACATCCATCCCGCCGAGACGTGGCGCGAGACCATGGAGGCCTTGCGGACGCATGTGATGGGCGTGAGGGATCGGCTGCTGGAAACGGGCGATCATCCGGCCGGGAACCCTTATCCCATCGGGCTCCGCCTTTCCGCGCAGGCGGCCAGGGAGCTGCTGGAAGGCGACGGGCTGGCGAAATTCAAGGACTGGCTGGCGGAGAACGATTCCTACGTATTCACGATCAACGGTTTCCCCTACGGCTCCTTCCACGGCACTCGGGTGAAGGAAAAGGTGTTCCAGCCGGATTGGACGAGCCCGGAGCGAGTGACCTACACCCGCGACCTGTTCCGCATCCTCGCGGAAATTGCGCCCGCCTCCGCCTGCGGCTCGGTTTCCACCCTGCCCGGCTCGCACAAGACCTTCCACGCCGATGAAACCGTGATCCGCGCGAACCTGATCGAGACCACTTATTTCATCGAGGATCTCGCGCAGAAACACCAGATCGACCTCCACCTCGGCCTTGAGCCGGAGCCGCTCGGCCACTTCGAAAACACGGTGGAAACCCTGGCCTTTTTCGAGCGCCTCCACGCTCAAGCGCAATCCCCCACCATCCTCGCCAACCGCATCGGGCTGAACTTCGATTCCTGCCACTTCGCCATCGAGTTCGATGACGCCTCGCCCTCGCTGGATGCCATCGCCGGCGCCGGGATCCGCCTCTCGAAAATCCACCTTTCCAACGCGCTTTCACTGAATCCCGCCGATCCCGCCGCCATCCACGCAATCCGGGGCTTCGACGAGCCGACCTATTTCCACCAGGTGATCGCGAGGCGGCCGGATGCCTCGCTCGCCCGTTTCCTCGATCTCCCGGCCTTCCTTGCGGCGGTCGATGGCGGCGAGGTTTCGCCCGCGGATTTCGAGGAAGCCCGTGTCCATTTCCACATCCCGCTCGATGCACAGCCCGCGCCACCCCTTTCCTCCACGCACACCCACGTCGAGGAAACGCTGGCTTGGTGCCAGAGACATCCGGCCGCCTGCAAGCATTTCGAGATCGAGACTTACACCTGGGGCGTCCTTCCGGGAAACATGCAACGTCCGGTCGTGGAGCAAATCGCCTCCGAATACCGCTGGGTGCTCGGGCAACTGAGAAATCCGCATAAAACTCCTGCACTCGAAGAAAATTCAACCGCAGATGGACGTTAATGGACGCAGATAAAGAGGATGGATGCCGGGCAGAGCCACCTAGAAACTCGAACCCTGAAAACCACCCAGCTCTCACTTTTTTCAATTCTTCTCTTCCATCTGCGTGAATCTGCGTCCATCTGCGGTTGGACATCTTCTCTTAATCCACTGAAACCAAAACTGAACTCCATGAACGACATCAAAATCACACTCCACACCTCCGCCGGCGACATCGACGCTACCTTCTACTCATCGAAGGTGCCGATGACCTGCGCGCACTTCCTCAATCTCGCCAAGCGCGGCTATTACAATGGCATCTCCTTCCACCGCGTGATTGCCAATTTCATGATCCAAGGCGGCGACCCCACCGGCACCGGTCGTGGCGGCCCGGGCTACAAGTTCGCAGACGAGTTTCATCCCGACCTGCGCCACCGCTCGCCCGGCGTATTCTCGATGGCCAACGCCGGCCCCGGCACCAACGGTTCTCAGTTTTTCATCACCCACAACGCCACTCCCCATCTCGATGGGAAACACACGGTATTTGGTCAAGTCACCAACGGCCAACACGTCGTCGATAAGATCAAGCAAGGAGATAAGATCACTTCGGTCACCATCCACGACGACACCACCGACCTCTTCGAAGCCCAAAAGGATAACGTCGAGCACTGGAATAGCATCCTTGATAAAGCCTGATTCCATCGACCGCTTGAAATAGGATGAGCGCTACGCGTGTGATCGTTCTGATGGGTGTCGCCGAAGCCGGCAAGACGACCATCGGAACGCTGCTCGCCGGGCGGTTGGGTTGGGGGTTTCGCGACGCGGATAACTACCACCCGCCGAGGCCATCCACATTCCGGCCACCATGCCATCCGATGAGATCGTGAAGCGGATTATCGCGAATCACGGCTTTGATGAAGCGGCTAGGCATCCACTTCGATGATAGCCGGAACACACTGTTGGCTCTTCTTCTCCTCTGCGTAAAAGGGGCACTTTTTTCATGGCTTGCGCCCCATTATTTAAGATATCCGAATCAATGTCGATGTCCGTTTCGATCCGCAATCGATGCGCCCGCGCTCATCCTTGCCCCCCTACCCCACCTCGAAAGAAATCCCCTTGAGATTCCCTTTCCCGCAAAAAGCCGCTCCCCCGGAGTCGGTGACGAGGAGGTCGATCTGATCCGGCCTCACGAAATAGTGATCCGTTTTCCGGCCGAGCTTGCTGTGGTCGAGCATCGCGCATTTCCAGCCGGCGTGGGCGATGATGGTGGCCTTGAGGCGGGCTTCCTCGGGGTTCGGCTCGCCGATGCCAAGGGATGCATCGAAGCCGGCTCCGGAGAAAAAGAAGCGGTCGATGCGGAGGGCGCGGACACCCATTTCCGTGAGCATGCCTTGGAAGCGCCCGGCTTTGGGATCGTGGATGCCGCCGAGGAGAATGACCTCGAGGTCGTTGCGGACGGCGAGTTTCTCGACCACGCCGATCGCGTAGGTGACGATGCGCAAATTGAGTTTCTCCGGCAGGTGCCTCGCGAATTCGAGGGCGGTGGAACTGGCGTCGAGCATGAGGGTTTCGTTCTCGGTGATGTGCCTGACGGCAGCCTTGGCGATGGCTTCCTTTTCGACCGCCTGCTTGCCCTCCCGTTCGCTGCGGGAAAGCTCCCGGATGACCATGGAATTTTCCGTCGCCCCGCCGTGTGTGCGGTGGAGCAGTCCTTGACGGGAAAGGCTGTCGAGATCCCGCCTCACGGTTTCCTCGGTGACGTCCAAGAGCGAGGCCAGTGATTGCGTGCGCACCGCCCCATCGCGTTTCGCGAATTCCAGAATTTTCCTATGTCTTTCGAGTGCTAGCATGTGGTTTTTTCTTTTTTAGTCTTGCTCTTTGTGGTTTTTGCTACGATCCTCTTTTCACGCCAACCTAATTACAAAATGTCCGCTTATAAACACGTAACCTATTCTTGGGATGATTCCCTTGCCGCAAAACTCGATCCGGTCGCACGCCTTGTCTATCGTTCCAATATACTCGGTTCCGATCAGCGTATCACCAACACCGGCGGTGGCAACACTTCCTCCAAAATCATGGAGACCGATCCCCTAACCGGCCAACAAACCGAAGTGCTTTGGGTGAAAGGATCCGGCGGTGACCTCCGCACCTCGAAGCGCGAGAATTTCTCCTCCCTCTATCAGGACAAGCTCATCAGTCTCCAGTCGGTTTACGCAGCGAAACCCGGCAACGGCCTGAAAACCCCCGCAGAAGATGAGATGGTCGGAATGTATTTCCACACGACCTTCAACCTGAACCCGCGCCCTTCCTCCATCGACACCCCGTTGCACAGTTTCCTTTCCGGAAAGCACGTCGATCACATGCACCCGAACGCGATCATTGCAATCGCCGCTTCCAAGAACTGCCAGACTCTCACCAAGGAGATTTTCGGTGGCGAAATGGAATATGTGCCATGGATGCGCCCCGGCTTCGAGCTCGGCCTCGCGATGCAGGAGATCGAGAAGCAAAATCCCAGCACTCAAGCGATCATGATGGGTCAGCACGGCTTCATCTCATGGGACAACGACGACAAGAAGTGCTACGAGCTCACCCTGCGCCTCATCGACAAGGCTGCCCAATACATCGATGACAAATACGCAGCCAAAGGCGGCGATGCGAAAGCCTTCGGCGGCCAGAAATACCCCACGCTTCCCGAAGAACAACGCCGCGACACCTTCGCAAAAATTCTGCCATGGCTGCGCGGCCAGGTTTCCCAACAGAAACGCTTCATTGGCACCGTTCAGGACGACGAGAAAATCCTCCGCTTCGTCAACTCCGCCGACGCCCCGCGCCTCGCCGAACTTGGCACTTCCTGCCCGGATCATTTTCTCCGCACCAAGATCAAGCCGCTTTACGTGGCATGGGATCCGCTGTCGGAAGACCTCGCCGCGCTGAAAGCAAAACTCGCCGACGGCCTCGTGCAATATCGCAATGACTACGCGAAATACTACGAGACCTGCAAACACGCGAACTCCCCCGCCATGCGCGACCCGAACCCAACGGTCGTCCTAATCCCCGGCCTCGGCATGATCGCATGGGGCAAGGACAAATCCGAATCCCGCGTCACCGCCGAGTTCTACAACTGTGCGGTCGAGGTCATGCGCGGTGCCGAAGCGATCGACACCTACATTTCCCTCCCGCAACAGGAAGCCTTCGACATCGAATACTGGCTGTTAGAGGAAGCCAAACTCCAGCGCATGCCCGCTGAAAAAGAACTTGAGCGCCAGGTCGTCATTGTCATCGGAGCGGGCTCCGGGATCGGCAAGGAAACCGCCCACCGCCTCGTCAAGGAGGGCGCGCACATCGTTTGCGTCGATATGAACCTTGAGGCAGCCCAAGCGACCGCCAAGGAAATCACCGACAAATACGGCCTCGGCATCGGCGTCGCCGGAAGCGGTATTTCCAACTGCGGCCCGGCCATCGCCCTCCAAGGCAACATCACGGATCGCACCGGCATCCGCACGATGCTCGACCAGGTCGCCCTCGCTTACGGTGGATTCGATCATATCTGCATCACGGCGGGCATCTTCGTCCCCTCCGACACCACCGGCCACATCCCGGATGACAAGTGGGGGCTCACCTTCGCGATCAATGTCACCGGCTCGTATTTCGTTGCCGACGAAGCATACAAGACCTGGAAAGAGCAAGGACTCCAAGGAAACCTCGTCCTCACCACCTCGGCCAACGCCGCGGTCGCGAAAAAGGGCTCCCTCGCCTACGACACCTCGAAGGCCGCCGCGAACCACCTCGTCCGCGAGCTTGCCATCGAGCTCGCCCCTCTCGTCCGCGTCAACGGCGTCGCCCCGGCCACCGTGGTTTCAGGCTCCGCCATGTTCCCGCGCGACCGCGTCATCGGCTCCCTCGCGAAATACGACATCCCCTTCAGCGAGGATGAGGAAACGGAATCGCTGGTGAACAAGCTCGCGCAGTTCTATGCCGACCGCACCCTCACCAAATCCCCGATCACCCCGGCCGATCAGGCGGAAGCCTACTTCCTCCTTGTCACCAAGCGGCTCAGCAAAACCACCGGCCAATTGATCACTGTCGATGGCGGCCTGCACGAAGCGTTTATGAGGTAGTCCGTGGCGGCGGTTCCCCATCGCCAGGATTATCCATCACCCTTAAACAACACCGGCGCTCCCTCATGGATCGCCGGTGTTTTGCTTTACCCGTCGGCTCAGCGGTAATGGCGCTTTCCCAAATATAGGGCTTCCCTCACCGACGAAAAAGTGCGGACATGTAGTTAGAAAAGACCGTGCCTTCTGCGGCTTTTTACAAACACCAAGTCCCTATGCAAAACACCAAGGAAAACAGCAGAACCATACTCACCGAGGATGGCAAGGAACCGTGGACGCTGTTCGGCCCCTACCTGAGCGAACGCGCATGGGCGACTGTGCGGGAGGACTACAGCGCGGGAGGTGATGCATGGTCATTTTTTCCGCATGAGCATGCCCGCTTCAAAGCCTACCGGTGGAGCGAGGATGGGATCGGCGGGATCAGCGATGACAAGCAACGCATCTGTCTCGCGATGGCCTTCTGGAACGGAACTGATCCGATCCTGAAGGAACGCATGTTCGGATTGACAGGCGCGGAAGGAAATCACGGCGAGGATGTGAAGGAAGTGTTTTTCTATCTGGATAGCACCCCCACGCACAGCTACCTGAAGATGAATTACAAATATCCCCACGCAGCGTTTCCCTATGGTGCGCTCATTGAGGAGAACCGGAAGCGTTCGCGGGTTGATCCGGAATTCGAACTCTGGGATACGGGCATTTTCGAGGAAGACCGTTACTTCGACATCGATATCGAATACGCGAAGGCGGCTCCGGATGACATTCTCTGCCGGATCACCGTGCGAAACATGGGGCCGGAGGCGGCTCCGATCCATGTCCTGCCCACCCTCTGGTTTCGGAACACCTGGAGCTGGGGCAGGAACGATGCGAAACCGGGGATGAAACTCGGAAAAGAAAAGTCGCGGGTCTTTATCCGAACTTCACACGAAGCCATCGGATCCTATGAATTCCATGCGGACAGTGCGCAGGATTGGTTGTTTTGTGAAAATGAGACGAACAACCAGCATCTCTACGGCACCCGGAACGCGTCGCCCTATCCCAAGGACGCTTTCCACCGCCGGATCATCCATGGCGAAAAGAATGCGGTGAATCCGGCGCACGAGGGAACCAAGGCCGCGGCCGTGTACCAGCGGGTTCTGGAACCGGGCGAAGAATACGAGATCCGCGTTCGTCTCACCGGGCCGGAGGCTGGAAAAGTTAAAGATCCTTTCGCGGATTTCGCCGGCGTTTTCAAAACACGCATCGACGAAGCCGATGAATTCTACGCCGCCGTGCAGGCTCCGCTCATGAAGCCCGACGAACGCCTCATCCACCGGCAGGGTCTTGCGGGCATGATGTGGAGCAAGCAGTTCTACCACTACATTGTCGAAGACTGGCAAACCGGCGATCCCGGGATGCCCAAGCCTCCTGATAGCAGGTTGACGGCTCGAAATTGGGAGTGGGGGCACCTTTACAACGAGCGGGTCATGTCCATGCCCGACCCATGGGAATATCCGTGGTACGCCGCCTGGGATCTGGCTTTCCACTGCGTCCCGATCGCCCTGATCGACCCGGCCTTCGCCAAAAGCCAGCTCGATCTACTGACCCGCGAATGGTATCAGCACCCCAACGGGCAGATCCCGGCCTACGAGTGGAACTTCAGCGATGTGAACCCTCCGGTTTTCGCCTGGGCCGCGTGGCGAGTTTACAAAATGGAGGAAAAGCAAAGGGGCAAGGGTGACATCGCCTTCCTGGAAACGATCTTCCACAAGTTGATGCTGAATTTCACCTGGTGGGTGAACCGCAAGGACTCCGAGGGGAAGAATATCTTCCAAGGCGGATTTCTCGGGCTGGACAACATCGGCGTTTTCGATCGCAGCGCGCCGCTCCCCACCGGCGGTCATCTCGAACAGAGCGATGGCACGAGCTGGATGGGGATGTTCAGCGTGAACATGCTGAAAATCTCGCTGGAACTGGCGCGCCGTAATCCGGTTTACGAAAACATCGCCACGAAATTCCTCGAGCACTTTCTGGGTATCGCGCACGCCCTGAACTCCCTGCACCTCTGGAACGAGGAGGACGCCTTCTTTTACGATGTGCTGCACCTTCCGCATGGCGAAAGGCTGCCCCTCCGCCTTCGTTCGCTCGTCGGGCTGATGCCGCTCCTCGCGGTTGAGAACCTGGAGCCCGAAGATCTCGCCGAGCTCCCCGGCTTCAGCGCGCGACTGGAGTGGTATCTGAACTATCGTCCGGATCTCACGAACCTCGTCTCCCACTGGGAAGTCCCCGGCCTCGGAAACCGGCGACTGATCGCCCTTGTGCGCGGCAGGCGGATGAAGCAACTGCTCAAGCGCATGCTCGATCCAAACGAATTCCTGAGCCCTTACGGCATCCGTTCGATCAGCAAATACCACGCCGAAAATCCCTACGAATTCCACATCGACGGGACGACCCACCGCGTGGATTACGAACCCGGGGAAGGACAGACATCATTGTTTGGCGGCAACTCGAACTGGCGCGGGCCGGTGTGGTTTCCGATCAACTACCTGCTGATCGAGTCGCTCCAGAAATTCCACCAATATTATGGCGATGACTTCAAAGTGGAGTGCCCCACCGGCAGCGGCATCATGATGTCCCTCGGTGAGATCGCGGACGATCTCTCACAGAGGATGAACACCTTGTTCCTCAAAGCGGACGACGGCAGCCGCGCATTTCAGGGGCGAGATCGGGGCTTATTCCGGAAGCCTGATTGGAAGGACAAGATTTGGTTCCACGAGTATTTCCACGGCGACGATGGAACGGGCCTGGGCGCCTGCCATCAGACCGGCTGGACAGGGCTCACTGCCGAGCTTTTGGAACAACAGGCGATCAAACGCAAAGAGAACGCCACCCCCGCAGCAAAGACGCGCAAGGCACCCAAGCCCAAAGCGAAAGGCGGTTGACCGCTGCGGCCATTACCGGCCGTTTCGATCATCCGTTTCCGCCTATAAGCATCACTGGTTAGTGTTTGCGGAAGATATCCGTAGTGCCGGGATTCCGCTCGACCCACAGCCAGATGCCACCCCGCATGCCAAGCTCGTTCGACACCAGTTTCACATCAGCGGGCAACTCGAAGTTGATGGCCTTGGCGTTTCCACCGCCGATATACAGGCAATCGAAACAGGCCAGGGAACGCAACGTTTCGATGGCCTTCTTAACCCGCTTGTTCCACTTCCTCTTGCCCGCCTTCGCTTTCGCCGCATTTCCCAATTGCTCCTCGTAAGTCTGCCCCTTTCGGAAAGGGTGATGAGCCAACTCAAGGTGCGTAGAAAGCCGCCCTTCCTCGGCAAAGCAGGATCCGAAGCCGGTTCCGAGTGTGATGACAATCTCCACGCCCTTCCCCGATATCGCGCCCAAGCCTTGGATGTCCGCATCATTCAGCACCCGCACCGGTTTGCCCAACGCCTTCTCGAGTGCCAGATCGAGATCGAATCCGAACCATGCTTCCTGTCCGAGATTGTGCGCTGATAACACTTTTCCAAGCCGTATGACTCCCGGGAAACCCACGGAAACCCGGTCGTATGGAGGGAGAGGAGCAACCAATTTCGCCAGAGTCTCCACGAGCAGCTTCGGCACGCACTTCGGCGGAGTCGCCACCCTCACTTTCTCCGTGATCATATTCCCCTCCGCATCAAGGATCGAAGCCTTCAGGCCTGTCCCTCCGATGTCGATCGCGAGAGTTTTCTGACCTTGGGCGGCATTGCCGGTTCCTGTGATGATGGGTGTCACGGCAGCGGATCCATCAGGAAAATGCGGGTTGTCATCATTCATAATTTCAGGGGACTTTCTTTAGGTTTAGGTGCGAAATAGAGTTTGGTTGCCGGCGAATATCTCAGGGATGAATTATGACGGATTATAGCCGCCCATGATCTGCTCGGCTGAAAGTCCTACCTCGTAGCGTTCATTTGCCGTCCGTGTCATCGACTCGGCCAGATGCGGATGATCCCGCATGATTCGGAAAAAGTCCGCCTGCTCCAAAATGAAGAGATCGCAGTGCGTCACGGCCTTCACTGTGGCAGTGCGCGTGCTCGAAACCAACAGCCCCATTTCGCCGAAAAAGTCGCCGGCACCCAGCGTAGCCATGCGCTGGCCGGAGGCATCCAGCACCTCCACTTCCCCCTGGGAAATCAGATACATCTCCCGGGCGATGGCCCCTTTCTCGATGATCGCCTCACCGGCGGCGGCCGTGGTTGAGCGAAGCGCCATGATCACCGCCCTCAGAAGCATCGCATCCGCCCCTTGGAACAGTGAGGAGCGTTCCAGAACCTCCGGAGTGACCACTTCAAACCAGCTCCGCCCATCCCGCCGCACCAGTTCGTCCGCCGCCTTCGGCCCCCATGAATTGCGCGGGTAATTGGGAAACTCCTCCCCTGCCGGGTTCGCCGCCCAGTGGTCGAGGAGCGGCTGCGCGATGCGCCATGCCGCTTCCACCAGATCACCTCGGGAAAACAGGGTCGCATCGCCACGGGAGCACGAATGCAGCATCACCTCATATCCAGTGTAGCGCGACGATTTGAAGGCATCGCCGTAGCTGAATTTCATGTCGACCTTTTGCAATTCGAGCAAAGCCCCCGGCACTTTGGCCTGAAAGCGAAGTTCAATCCCCTGGGCAGGCTGGATGTGGAAGATGAGCCGGTTGGCATCGAGTTGGGTCACTGCCGAGCCGCGCAGTGAGGAAAGCGGCGGCTTTTTGAATTCGACAATGATCTCCGTGCCACGCTTCCACAGAGCCTTGCCGGAGCGGAGATAGATCGGGACGCCTTCCCAACGCAAGTTGTCGATATGCAACCGTGCCGCGGCAAAGGTCTCGGTGCTGGAATTCGGATCGACATCCTTTTCCTGCCGGTAGCCGGGTTTGTTGGTCGAGCCGTCCTCATTGAGGGAAGGTCCATACTGGCCGCGCACCACATACTTTTCGACTTCCTCAGGCTCATAGATGCGCACCGCCTGCAGGAGCTTCGCCTTCTCATTCCGGATCGCGTTGGACTCGAAAGATCCCGGAGGCTCCATGCACAGGTAGGCCAGCATCTGGAACATGTGGTTCTGCATCATGTCGCGCAAAACGCCCGAGCTGTCGTAGTATCCGCCGCGTCCCTGCACATCGACCACCTCACATACGTTGAACTGGATGTTATCGATGTTGTTCCTGTTCCATAGCGGCTCGAACATGCCGTTGCAGAACCGGAAGGCTAGCAGGTTCTGGACGGTCTCCTTGCCCAGATAATGGTCGACCCGGTAAATCTGATCCTCATCCCAATATCTCAGGATATCCTCGTTCAGCTCCAGCGCTGATGTGAGATCTGCTCCGAACGGTTTTTCCACGATGATCCGCTTCCAGCCGGGGCCGTCCCGGAAACCCGCTTTGAAGAGGTTCTCGCAAAGGCTCCCGAAAAAGCGCGGAGCCATGGCGAAATAGAACAACACATTGCCCTGCGTGCCATACTTGGCGTCGAGTTCAGCCACGGTTTTCCGCAACTCGATGAAACTATCGACGTCGATGTTGGTCACCATGTAATGGAGGCGATTTCTCAACTTTCCACATTCTTCCTCATCGAACTCTTGGCGGGTATGAAACGCCCTGAGCCCCCCTTGCTCGCCCGTCATGCTGTCGCGAAACTCTTCCTCGTTCATTTCCGTGCGACTGGTGCCGAGAATGGCGAAATTCTCCGCCAGCAAGCCATCACAGGCTAGGTTGTAAACCGCCGGCATCAGTAGCCGTTTCGTCAGATCACCGCTCGCCCCGAAGATCACCATGATGCATGGCTCGCTGAGCAATTTCTTCGATTGAGAATCACGGCCAGAGGATTCAAAACGCTTCGTGGCATCAGACATAAGCGACATCCTATGCCGACGCATCGAAGATGGAAGGAAAAGAATCGGGTCAAATGGTTTTAAAATTCTCAGGGGAATCGCCGGTGTTTTTCCGAAACACAAAACCGTTATCCCCACAAACTGGGGCAGGCTCTAGTGTCGACTGAACGAGCAGGAGAAATGAGCGGAATAACTGTATTGCAAGGGGGGAAAGGATTTCCTATGAATGTCCGTTACAAAGACGAACGCCGAAAAAATATCCCATGAGCAACAACCCAACAGCACCCGCCGGATCAAATGTGGCATTTCAAAAACTCCTCTCGATAGGACTTGGAGTCTGGTTGCTCACACAAGCGGGAATGGTTGCCGTAGAGCTTCTGAGCGCCCCTCGTAGAGGATGGATCAGCGCTGTAGATTGGGCGATCGGGTGCAGCTGGATGGGTTATCTGGCGGGGCTTTTGGCACTACTGGCCTTGGCTGTTCGCCATCCCGGCGGTCTGCGCCGTGCCCTTCTGGCCTACCTGGTTCCATTCGCATTGTATGCGGTGATCGGTGCGATTTTCTATGCGATCTATCCTGATCGGTGGTTTCTGGGAGAACTCCTTGGCGTTCTCCCCTTGGTCTGGCTTTTCGGTGTGTTTGGCTGGTTATGGATGCGACTGCGACGCTCAGAGCCCAGCGGCGATGCACTGACTTGCGCACTCCTGCCCCCCTTGATCGGTGGATTGGCCGTCCTGATTGGTATCGCTGTCCCAACCTTCCGCGGTGACCCCTTTATTTACAGGAACGCTTTCAACTTCGATCTCAAGAAAACCGCCTTCGCGGATGGCAAATTGGAGGCAGACGCGGTGCTGGAGATCCGCAAGCCGGGTGACTATCAGTTTCGGGCAATGAAATACTCCCACATGGATAAGATGAACACGGAGGATTCGGATATGGATAACATGGTCGGTCGGATCGAGTGGGCGGGCGGTAGCGCTCCACTGGCGGACGCAACCGGAACTTACCCGCTTACCATCCGGTGGGACAAGAGTGTGGCTCCATCACCGGCAGCTGATGATCCGATGGAAGAAGACTGCATCGTGATCAATGTATACACCAGCGACGATCCGGAAACAGTGGTCAAGAGCCTCTTCATCCTCCTGCGGGCGGAATGATGTATCGGTTCACGGCTGATCATCCGGACGCGTCACTTTTAGATAAATATGCAATCGCCGGCAATAAAACAGTTCGCGTAGCCACATTCGATGCTGGCTCTCTGATCGAAGGCGAGGTGATGGTTTACCGTCCGGACTATTCCAAAAGATAATTCAGACGCCTCCCTAAAAACGACATTCCTTGCAGCGATGTATCGTTGGCGATCAAAATCTCAGAATGCGCCGCGTGTACAAACCAAGGGCGTCGGATCCCTTGAATTTCCGACGCCCTTGGGCCCTTTGGGGGGCTATGTGCTATCCCTTACACGTCCTCACCATACCCCGATTTCGGACGGATGCCATGCCGTGATCGCGTAGTTTTTTGGAATTGTCCCGTAGGATCGTGGCAAGTGACCTTTGTACGAGCGCCGTCGATCTTGGACGTGTGATAGAAATTGTCCGGTAATCCCGCACATCGCTCTTACCCGCCAATGATGAAGAACCGCGATGAACGCAGCTCAGTTCCGGCGGCGACGTAATAGGGCGAAATTGCCCAGCCCCGTCCCACGCCTGAGCCAACCCTGCTGGATCTCCACTTCTCGCTGCAGCCCACCCGCAAGGTTCACCACCGTCATACCATCCAGTTCGACGGTCTCGACTATGAGATTGCACTCACTTCCCGCAAATCGATCACCTTGCTTCTCCAGCCATTCCACAAGTTCTGATTTCTCGAACATACACCAAAGTTAACATGGTCGCCGATTTTCGCCGATTTCACGTTAAAATCTGCTCGGTTTTGCTCCGTTGCCCAAATGATTACAAAATAGTTCTTGATAAAGCGAACCGGCCAGATAACGTGCCATCCAATATAGCTGAAAAATAATGTCAAAAGCTGCCACCGCCTTAAATCGTATCTTCGCATTTTTCTTCACAATTCACTGTTCAGTTTTCCCCATAAGCCTTCTTCCCCCGCCTGCGATATAGCCACCGGCACTGCAACAGCCTTCAACCCCAAAGCAAATCGCAGACAAGCAGGCGACGTAAGTTTAACCGTATCAATCCTTACCGGTTCCACTGCAAGTCCCGCAACGATCATTGCAGTCAATCACCGGTCACTTAATGACGCCTCGTTTTATTCACCCTACTCAATCCAATTTTCTTATATATATAGTAAATAAATTTTACGAATAATTCACCAATACTAGAAAACAACAAAACAAAACAAAAAAATGAAAACAAGAAATATGCCGAGATTCACGCTTGGATCCATGCTTGCGCTGTCGGTGGCCTTTGCCCTGCCGACCGCAATTCACGCCGCCGACCACGGCGACGGTTCTTCGGCTTCGGTTGATCGCGCCTGCGACATCGGAGATTTATACTTCTTCACTGATCCCACCGACGCGACGAAAGTCGTGCTCATCGGGACGGTCCAAGGATTCATCGTGCCGAGCGAGGCAGGCAACTTCGGCATCTTCGACCCAAACGTGCTCTTTAGTTTCAAGATCGATAATACCGGCAACGAAAAATTCAACAAAACGATCAATGTGATTTTCTCGCCCCGTGCCACAGCCGCTGCAGGGCCACAGACGCAGATTGCTACGATTGCCGTCACCGGTATCAGTGAAGTGCTCACCGCTCCAGCCACCAATCCTACGCTGGCGCCCATCGCGAACCCGCAGGTCGTCACTCCACTCTCCAATACAGGCATTGAATTTTATGCTGGCATAGCTGATGACCCGTTCTTCTTCGATATCGTGGGATTCAATCGCTTCGTCGCAAAAGCCGTTGTAGCTGATCCAACCGCTGGTGCCGAATTGAACCGTGGCCGTGACAGTTTTGCCGGCTACAACACGATGGCAATTGCGCTAAGAGTGCCTATTGCACTTTTGAAAGCGACGGGTTCCACTTCCACTTCTCTCGGTGCGGCTTTCACAACGTCGCGCCGGTCGATCGAGACGCCCGCCGCTAACGGAACCACGACCTCGACCGGAACTTTCCGCCAGATCGACCGCACGGGTGTTCCTGCCGTGAATGTAGCGCTTGTTCCTTTCAATCAGAAAAATCCCTACAACGCGGCTACTCCCACAGTCGACAAGAGTGGCCTTTTCGCGCCTGGGATCGTCGGGACGCTCACCGCACTCGGCGCATCCCAACAGGCGATCAGCACACTCGCAGGTGTCGCTGTTAACAATGGCGACATAATCCGACTGAATACCGCGCAGCCTTCCGGCTTCCCTAATGGCCGCCGACTTCAGGATGATGTCGTGGACATCATTCTCGGCATCATTGTTTCCGGAACTTTGAGCGATAACGCCAACGCCAACGATATCAATGGTGGCGTTTTTGGCACAGCATTTCCGTATATTTTGCCGCCGCAACAGCCGCGCGCGAATGGCGTGATAAATGACAATACGCGCAACTAACCCTCAACTCACGCGCTGATCCGTTTTTGCGGGTCAGCGCGGTTTGTTTAGACAACCGTGCGCCATATCATCTTTTCCGCGATTTCCGCGATTTTCGCGCTTGCCTGCGTTTCTGCGGCGATGGGCGACGGAGATTCCGGCATACAATTTTTAGAAGATCGCGTCCGGCGCGACCCTGATGACTTGATAGCGTGGAATCAACTCGCGGAGCGGTATCACTGCGAGCTGCGGCGGACGGGGGATGATCGTTACATCGCGCGGGAAATGCAGGCGGCGGAGAAATCGTTGCAGGCCATCCCGGCGGAGCAGAATCCCGATGGACTCGCGGCACTCGCGCAGGCTCATCTAACCGCGCATCGCTTTAAGGAGGCGCGCGCGGCGGCGCTGCAGTTGAGCAAGATGCCGCAAGCGAAAATACGATCGCTGGAATTGCTGGTTGATGCGGCGATGGAGCTAGGCGATTACGGAGAGGCGCGGGAAGCTTGCGAGGAGCTGGCAAAGCTGGAAGGCGCGGAGCTTTCCGCTGCGCCACGGCTTGCGAAGCTAGCTTACATCGAGGGGAATCTGGAGCAATCACGTGAGCATTGGCAAATGGGACTCGCGCACAGTGTAAATCGCGCGGCTACGGAGCCTGAAACGGTCGCGTGGTTTCATCTGCAACTGGGCGCGCTGGCGTTCAAAGGCGGCGACTGGGATTCAGCGGAAAAGCATTATGCGGATGCGGGGAAAGCGTGGCCAGAGGGCTATGCCGTCGAAGATTACGTCGCCGAACTGCGCGGTGCGCAGGGTCGAACGGCGGAAGCGATCGCGCTTTACGAAAAATTAGCGGCACGGGTGCCGCGTCCCGAATTCTTTCAGGCGCTCGGCGATTTGCAGATGCTTGCGGGAGAGCCGAAAACTGCGGCGGAGTGGCATGCGAGGGCGGAGGCGGCATTTTTGAAAAGTGTGCGGGAGGGCGGGGTGCATTTCTACCACCACCTAGCGGGTTTCTACGCGGATTCGAAAGAGGATGCCAAGCAGGCTGTCGAGTGGGCACGAAAGGATCTCACGCTGCGCAGCAGCATCAACGCGCACGATGCGCTGGCGTGGGCACTTTACAAAAATGGCGAAGCTGCGGAAGCCTCCACGGAATTTGCAAAAGCACTCGCCACCGGAACCCGCGATCCGCATTTACTCTACCACGCAGCGATGATCCGCATGGCGTCGGGAGACATCGCAGGGGGAAAGAGAGCGATGCAGGAAGCGGCGGAGGTGAATCCAAAGTTCAATACTTTTCACGTCCACCGATGATAAATTTCAGATTTCATGAATGCGTGTGCCTGAAACCCTGGGGAGCGCGCTGCCTAATTTTTCTCCTCTCCCTCATCGCCGGGCACGCTTTCGCCCATCCGGTTGCTCAGGGCTCCATGAAAATCTCAGTGCATCCCGACCGCGTGGAGATTAGCGCGCGGGTGAGTGTGGAGCAGGCGTTTGTCGCGGAGGGTTTTTCCAAGGATACACCCGCAGAAAATACGGAGGCAATCTGGCTGCGGCACGGCGACTATTTGCTGAAACACCTCTTTGTCGATGTGGACGGCGCGAAGCTCGCGGGGCAGGTAATCAAAATCACGCCGCCACCCGCCGCTATCACCACCGCGCATATTGGCTACGAACTCGTCTACGCCTTACCGCAGGGTCTCTTGCCGAAACGCGTTACGGTCTCGCAGGACTTGCTCAATGAGTTCGATTTCGCCATTGGCAATCCGTGGGAGACGACCTTTGTCACCACAATCGCGGAGCCGGGCGGTGCCTCACAGAGCGGACTGCTTTTCACACGGAATGAGCCCGTCGTGATCGATGTCGGAAGCACGGGCTCGGCGGGTATCAATCGCGGGCGGATGTTCTGGGATTTCGGGCATCACGGCATCATGCACATCCTAACGGGCTACGATCATCTGCTCTTCATGGCGGTGCTGGTGCTCGCCTTCTCGTCGCTGCCCGATCTGGTGAAAGTCGTAACCGCTTTCACCCTCGCACACACCATCACCCTCACTCTCTCCGTCCTGAATATCGTCCGGCTACCCTCATCCATTGTGGAGCCGGTGATCGCGGCAAGCATCGTCTTTGTCGCGGCGCAGAATGTTTATTTTTCCTCGCAAAGCCGCGGCTGGACACGCCTGCTGGTCGCCTTCGGCTTCGGGCTTTTTCACGGGCTCGGCTTTGCCGGCGGGCTGCTCGATGCTATGGAGGGGTTACCCGGACTGGCCGTGGCCACGGCGATCGTGGCATTCAGTATCGGCGTTGAAATCGGGCATCAAGCCGTCGTCATTCCGATTTTCATCGGAATGAAATCGTTACGGGGAGAGTCTGCGTCGGTGCGGCGTTTCGCGATTCAGCGTTATGCCTCGGCAGCGGCGTGTTTCGCAGGGATATACTATCTCATCGCTGCACTATGCTAAGGAACGAAGCATACGGATGGAAGCCTGCTGAAAGTGCACACGCGGCATACCCCGCATCGCACACCGCCATCATCCACTAGGAAAATGAGCTTCAGCCTACTGTTCCAGATCCTTCATCAGTTTAGCAGGCATCTCGGAGTTAAGAAGCAACAGGGTCTTCAACTGCGCTTCGGTTAGGAATTTCACGCGCTCCAGGTCATTGCCGTCATTCGGTTTCGCGGCGTGGGACGAGACGGTCTCATCTTTGAAATCTTGCAAGCGCTCCACCTGCCACATGCTTAGCGGGAATATCCCCCCTGCCGTGGTGAGCACACTGGCACCCTTAGCGAAAGGATCGCTTAAATCCCCGTAACTCTCCGTTGAATCGTAATCGAAAGTTTTTTGCCCTCCGTCCACCCAGATCCATTCTCCCGCATCATCCTGAGATCCGATCATCATCTTCTGCCTTTCATCGAGTTCACACAACTCCCAAGGACGAATGTCTTCATCTGTCAGGGATAATGGCTCTCTGTCTATGACTTCGACCTGCTCCGACCTTGTTAAGGGTCTGGGCTCCGTGATTTCTCCCGTTGCCCCGACCAATGAAAGATTCCATGACCTATCAATACCTTGGAGCAAAAGTATTCTAGCAACCTGCTGAGCCGCAAGAGCCGGCAACTTTGCTTGCGCTTCCAATTTCTGCTCCATCGTAAGATTGAACCCATCCGCCAATGCGTCGAGATACAGGCTCAACCTTTTCTCCCTCAGTTCTTGTAAAATCACTTCCACGGGCCGGTGGGGCTGATCCTCGTAAGCTAGTGCCTCGAAATAATCCTCCACCACTTTTCGCACCTCCTCCTCCGTCATCCCCCGCTTCCTAGCATCTTCGAACTCCTTCCGGGGACTCTTCTTACGTAGCTCCCTTTCCTCGTGATCTCTCATGTAAGGCTTTGTAACCCGGCTTCGGTCACCAGGCACAGAACCAACCACATCCACGTTCAGGTCAGGCCGTAACCAGATTGCCACGCATAACGCACCCGCCGCGCAAACCCACCCTGCCATTTGTGTCAATTTCCGTTTCAAAGATTAACAGCGCTCCATCGCGATCATAAGCTCAGTGGTCTCGGTGTCGACGCGAATTACCAGTGCCCCCCCCCGAAAAGGAGAAAGCCGCCAAGTCCTTGCGGCTTAACGGCTTTCATTGGTTGCGGGAGTAGGATTTGAACCTACGGTCTTCAGGTTATGAGCCTGACGAGATACCTGACTTCTCCATCCCGCGTTTGGATGCGATCTTACGACCGGGCGGGGAAAATAGTCCTGCGCAGAGCGGATTGGCAAGTCGGAATTTGCTTCCGTCCGATTTTTCCGCTTCGTTGCGTGCGCACGGTATGGATTTGATAGAGACAACGAAGAAGCCCCTCGAATGGGAGGAGTGGCAGGCGATCTGCGATTCCCATCTCGCCGAGGCGCGTATCTTCACGGACGGGCCGCGGTTTCGGCGTGACCGTGGCGAGGAGCATCCGGTGCAAGATTTCCTTTTCCGCTACTACCCCTACCCCATCGCGTTGCTCGAACTGTGGCAACCGGGCTTCGGGGTGTCGCTGCGCTTTGATGATATCGAGGCTCTCCCAGTCCGCTTTCTCGGCAAGCGCTACCGCGCCGAAGGCGGCGTGTGTGAACTCGATGCGGATTCCATGTCTGGAAAAGAGCGGCAGCGGCTAATCTGGATCCACAGCCTGTTGACCGCGACCCGGAGCCACGTTCCGCTCTTCGCGTGCCACGGCCTGCACGAGTGGGCGATGGTTTATCGCGCCGAGGAAATCCGGCACTCATCACTCGCGCCGCTGCGTCTTCCGCAGCGGCAAATCGATGCTCTCGTCGAATCCCGCCCCATCGCCTGCACACACCACGACGCGTTCCGCTTTTTCTCGAAGCAGGCACTTCCGCTCAACCGCATCCAGCCCACCCTCGACACACGCCACGAGAACGAGCAGCCGGGCTGCGTCCACGCAAACATGGATCTCTACAAATGGGCCGCGAAATCGATGCCGTGGATCGGGTCGGATCTGCTGCTGGAAATTTTCCGCCTCGCCGTCCTGCTGCGTGATCTAGATATGCGCGCCAGTCCCTACGATCTTTCGGCTTGGGGTGTAGTGCCCGTAAAAATCGAGACGAGCGAAGGACGCCGGGAATACGAAGCCGAACAGCGCAAACTCGCGGAAGTGGCGCGTGGCCTGCGTGATAGGCTCATCGGCTCGTTGGGTTGCTTAGTTGAAACAGGATGTCCCAACGACTGACTGGGACTCAAGTCCCAGCCACGGATGGATCACACGCCCTGCCAGCCGAGCTTCTGCCGCAGCGCCTCGTAAAACGATGTCCCTTCCAGCCGCAGGAGGTGGAAGGAGCGGTCGGATTTCTTCACCGTTACGCGGTCGCCGGGATCGATGCGGGTGGTGTCGCGGCCGTCGACGGTGAAAAGCATGGGGCCATCGTCCGCACGTTCCGGGGAGATTTCGATTTCCACATCATCGGAAAGCACCAGCGAGCGCTGGCCGAGGCTGTGCGGGCAGATCGGGGTGATCACCATGACGGACGCCAGCGGAGCGATCAGCGGGCCGCCCGCGGAAAGCGAATACGCGGTGGATCCGGTCGGCGTCGCGACGATGAGTCCGTCGGCGCGGTAGCGGTTCAGCCACTCGCCGTTCACCATGGCCTTGAGTGTGACCAAGCGCCCGGTTTCGCCCCGTGCCATGGTGACCTCGTTGAGCGCGTGGTAAACGACGGTCGATCCATCACTGCGAATCACCGTGGCTTCCAGCAACATGCGTGGGCTGATGGAGAAGCGCCCCTCCGCCACCGCCTCCGCGAAGCGTCCGATATCGGCATCCGTGCAGGTGGTTAGAAAACCGAGCGTGCCGATATTGATACCTGCCACGGGCTTGTCGAATTTCCCAAAACGGGAAACCGCGTGCATCATCGTGCCATCGCCGCCGAGCACCGCCGCCATGTCCACATGCATGGCGAACTCATCCGCGAGGATTCCGCCCTGCTCCCCCGCCATCGCCGCCGTTTCACGCTCCAGCACGCACTCGCAGCCACGAGCCTCCAGTGCCGTCCGCAAGGCCAGCATCGTTTTCAGTCCCCCGGCCTTCTGGGGGTTGAGCAATATCCCTACCTTCACTCCAAGGCAAACTGACGGTGATTTCCGCCGATGACAAGAACCTAACGGCGCGAAGGACAGAAAATCACTTACCAAGAAGCTGCTTCACCGTGGGGACAATATCGTCCAGCTCCTCCACCACAACGAACTCCCCGTCATAGCACCATTCGCGGAGAAGCTTGATCAGTGGGGGCCAGAATCTCATGCCGCCCGCGTCCTTGCGATTGAAGACGATCACCGGCTTTCCCGCCATGCCCTTGTTGCCTTGCTGCTTGAAAATCATCAGCGCGAGCATTTCCTGGACGGTTCCTGCGCCGCCGGGGAAAATCAGGAAAGCATCGGAGCGCTCGATCATGATTTCCATACGGGTGTAGATATCTGGCTTGAGCCAGAAACTGGAAAGTCCATCGGGCAGCCCCTCGAGTTCGATGATGTGGGGCACGTTCGATCCGCCCGTCCATCCGCCGGCGTCCACGGAGCCGCGCACGACCTCGCCCATGATCCCCGATCTTCCGGCTCCCGAGACGCAACCGAATCGGTTCTCCGCCAGAAGCTGCCCCAGCTTGTAGCCATCTTCTAGGTAATCGTGTTTCTCGATCGTCGCCGAGCAGAACACGCAGACGTTTCCGATGTTCTCCTCGGGCTCGGGTGTTTCGAAAGATTCTCCGGTGCTTTCCCTAATTTTTTCCCGACCGGCATCTGGCAGGCCTTTGCCGCGGGCATTTTCAAGCATCTCGAAAACCTCATCCACACGATCCGCCGCCAGAAGGTATTCGCGGGCATTCTGTTTCACGGTGCCGAGGGCGTTGAGATGATCGAGCAAGGCGTAGAGTGCCGTCCACGATCCGTCGGAATTCAGCAGCACGGTGGGCTTGCCCTCCAGGTTTTTATCGAGCGTCTGGTAGCCGACGAAAACGGAAATCGCCTTGAACAGATCCTCCAGGGTCGCGCCCGGAGTGAACACGAAGGCGTCCGCCTCGATGATTTTCCTCTCGATGTTGGAGAGCGTGATGCGCTGGTCGCCGTTCGAGTTGTAAATGTCCCAGCCCTTGCTGAAAAGCTCGTAGAGAAGCCGCGCGCGGATCTCTCTGTTCGGATCCTTCGTATCTTTTACCGTTCCCGCAAATCTTACCTTCGGCATCTTACTTTTCGTGTTGTGATTTATCGCTTTTCGCCGTTCCTCTAGACGCGGTGCAGTCAGTTCGATACCCTGCCGCATGGATCAATTCCTGCAAGCCGCGATTGATGAAGCGCTGACGGGCCTGGGCGAGGGCGGCATACCCATCGGCAGCGTGATCGTCCGTAATGGAGAAATCATCGGCAGCGGGCACAACCGGCGCGTGCATCCAGCCGCCCAGGAATCAAGGTGAACGCGTGGGTGCCATCGAAACATCTAGAAGCATCAAGCCAGCCAAACAGCCGGAGCTTCACGGTCGGACCTTATCGCGGCAATAACGCGCTTTTTAGTTATACCATCCCGGCGAGCGCCTTCGTGGCCGACGCAAATACGCTGACCATCACGCCGGTCAGCGGCGAGAAAGATCTCGACCCGTGGCTGAGCGCGGGCTGGGCTTACGACGCGATCCAACTCGACGCAACACCTGCCGTGCAGTGAGAAGCGTGATCCTGATTTGTCTCCACCCTCGTTCATGGGGAGGGAAGGCGTTTCAATCAGTCTTAGGATTCCATCCGTAAGTCGTGGGTAAAAAAATGGTGCGCGCGACAGGACTCGAACCTGAACACCCTTGCGAGTACTAGAACCTGAATCTAGCGCGTCTACCAATTCCGCCACGCGCGCACTTGAAAACCGCCCTTGCGGACGGGCGGGAAAGCAACCATGCCCGTGCGACCTTGGCAATCACCTTTTTCGCGGCGGCGGATCATTTCCGAACACATTCTCGATTCGCGTCACCTCGGGCTTCTCCCCTTCAGCGATCTCGACCTCGATCACATCGAAGCGCCACGGCAAATTGCGCGTGCCCAACCTGCGCAGCCATTCGTTCGCGCCGCGTTGGATCAGCGTCCGTTTCTTGCGGTTCACGGCGGAAAGCCCGCGGATCTTGGCGTTCTTCTTGCGGGTCTTTACCTCGATGAAAAGGAGCTGCCTGCCCTCCCGCGCCACGATGTCCACCTCACCACCCCGCCGGCCTTTGAAATTCCTCGCTAGCACCTTGCCGTTGCGCGCACGCAACCAGTCGGCGGCGACATTCTCGCCGTAATCACCCGTCCACTTCCTCGCGCCGCTGGCTCCCGTCCCCTGCCTGTAGGGCGAGTTCAGATACCGGCTGAAACGACCGACGATGATGGCGACAAGGCCCATGTTTCCTGAGTGCTTCGAGATGCTCCCGCGTGCCATAGCCCTGATGCCTGACGAAACCATACGCGGGGAATTCCAAGTCGATCCTCTCCATAAAACGGTCTCTTGTCACCTTCGCAATCACACTCGCAGCGGCGATGGAAAGCGAAAGCCCGTCGCCTTTCACCAAAGCTTCATGCGGAATCGGCAGACCTTTCACCGGCAGCCCGTCCACCAGGGCGATGGCGGGCGTCTCGGAAAGGGAACCCAGCGCCATCGCCATCGCCTTGTGGGTTGCACGGAGGATGTTGATTTCGTCGATTTCCTCCGGGCCGACGAGAGCCACGCTCCAGACGACGGCGGGATTTCCGATGATCTCCGCGTAAACAATCTCCCTGCGCCGTTTCGTGAGCTTCTTAGAATCGTCGAGCATCGGACACGAAAAAGGCCTCGGCAGGATGACCGCCGCGGCCGCGACCGGCCCCGCCAAAGGCCCCCTTCCGGCTTCGTCAACACCCGCCACCCGCGCAAATCCGCGGGTGGCAAGGTCATCTTCGAATGCAAAATCAGGCACGGTTTACCATGTGTTACTGAACTGATTCGCCGCTTCCTGGTGGGACGTGCTCGGTGTATCGCCGAAAAGCTGGGTGGAGATCACCTGGCCGTCGGCTGTGACGCTTGTCGCGACTCCGCACAAGGCCCACTCGCCGCGCATGTTGTATTCATGTCCTTTCGACCCCGCCCAAAGGTTCACGAGGTGCTGCGCGGACCTGTTTGTTGATGCGACAACGTTCTCCCCCACGGTTCCGATCTTGTAGGTGTGCTTCGCGGTCAGTGCGCGGCCTTCGAAGCCGATGTGGCTAACGTTATTGCCGTTAGTGCCGTAGTTTCCGCTCTTTTTCGCCAGGTAGTCGCAATGCTGCTGGGCGAGGCGATCCAGGCCGGCGTGCCTTTGGAGGGCGGCCTTGCCTTTCGTGGAGCGGTAGGAGTTCACTTCAGCGAACACCTGATCCGAGAGCGCTGCCTCTCTCCCGAAGGAGGAGGAAACCTGCACGCGGGTCACAGTGGGTGAAGGAGACGAGCACGATGCGAGCGCGCCAACGAGGGCGGACGCAAACAATAGGGTGTATGGGCTGGTTTTCATAAGGGACAATTTGAACATTTCCAATTTACCTTGAAAGTAAAGTAAATCTGATATTTCAATCGCAGTTTTTTTGGGAAATTTCCAAATTTTGGATCTTTTCTGGCTGATTATCGAAAAAACTTCCTCCGGCAGACAGCATCCCGAACTGCGGTTTTTTTTCATCCTTGGCGCACCCGGCGTCCCGACGGTTCAATCCCCCATGCTCATCCTCGCTCTCACCGGCGGCATTGCCACCGGGAAATCCACCGCCATCCGCCATTTCCGGGAATTCCTACCGGACCTCGTGGTCTTCGATTGCGATCTCGCGGTGCGCAGCCTGTTAGAGACGGAAGCGATCGCCGCGGAACTCGCCGGGCTTTTCGGCGTCGGCATCCTCGATCCCGAGACGGGAGCCGTGAATCGTGCGAAACTCAGGGACATCGTTTTCGCGGATGCCGGGAAACGCGCGCTTCTGGAGGGAGTTTTACATCCGCGGGTGCGGCAGGAATGTCTTGCCCTGCGCGACGAGGCCGCTATGAAGGGGGCGCGGTGCTTCCTGGCGGATGTCCCGCTGCTTTTCGAAAACGGCTTCGATTTCGGCCAGAACAAGGCAATCACCGTCTCCACCTCCCGCGCCACCCAAGTCGCCAGACTCAAGGATCGCAACGGTTGGGACGATGCCCTGATCGAGTCTATCCTCGCCGCCCAAATGCCCCTTGGGGAAAAGGAGGCTCGCGCCGACATCGTCTTCTGGAACGACGGCCGGCCCGACACCCTCAGGGCGCAAATCCAGCGATACTGCGAAACTTTCCCAACCATCTCCATGTCAGAAACCACCGAACAAACCTCCGAGGCACTCGTTTCCGATGCCGCACCCACCGCTGTCGCCGAGGCGCCCGTCCCCTTCCCCGTGCCCGAGCACATCGATCTCAACGCCTTTCGGCTCAAGCCGCTTTCCGAGCTCCAGAAAATCTCCTCCGAGATCCCCGCACGCATCCAGGGCGGACTCACCAAGGCGCAGCTCGTTTACGAAATCATCTGCTACTACGTGGCCCACGGCACAAATGTGACCTGCGTGGGCGTGCTGGAATTCGGCAAGGAGCACTTCGCCATGATCCGCGATCCCGAGCGCTCGTTCCGCCCGTCGCAGGACGACATCCACATCGGCGGCCCCGTGCTGAACAACGCGAAGATCCGCAACGGCCAACTCATCAAGGTGAAAGTCCGCCCGCCCGTGCAGCGCGACAAATACCTCACCACCTCCGAGATCCTGGAGATCGAGGGAAAACCCGCCGCCGAGTGGGAAGAGCCGAAGGATTTCGACAAGCTCACCCCGATGTTCCCCGACAGCCGCATCCACCTGGAAGGCGAGGGCACGGAGTTCCTCGGTGTCCGCGTGATCGATCTCATCGCGCCGCTCGGCAAGGGTCAGCGCGGCCTCATCGTCGCCCCCCCACGTGGCGGGAAAACGATCTTGCTCAAGCAGATCGCAAAGTCGATCAAGGCGAACAATCCCGGCGTCGAACTGATCGTCCTGCTTCTCGATGAGCGCCCGGAGGAAGTCACCGATTTCGAGGAAACCGTGAACTGCCGCGTGTTCGCCTCTACCTTCGACGAGACCCCGAAGCGCCACGCCCAGGTCGCGGATCTCGTGATCGCCCGCGCCCAGCGGCTCGTCGAACTCGACAGGCACGTGATCCTGCTTCTCGACTCCCTCACCCGCCTCGCCCGTGGCCATAACTCCGCCATGCAAGGCGGCCCGATCGGCTCCGGCGGTGTTTCCCCCGCGGCTCTCCAGAAGTCCCGGAAATTTTTCGGCACCGCCCGCAACATCGAGAACGGCGGCTCGCTGACCATCCTTGCCACCGCTCTTGTGGAAACGGAATCCCGCCTCGACGACGTGGTCTTCGAGGAGTTCAAGGGCACCGGCAACATGGAGGTGCGCCTCGACCGCGAGCTCGCCGAGCGCCGCGTTTACCCCGCCATCCACATCCCCCAATCCGGCACCCGCAACGACGACCGCCTTTACCATCCCGACGAGTTCAAGAAGGTCGTTGACGTCCGCAAGCAGCTCGCCGGCCTACCCATCGGCGACGCCCTCGTCATGCTTCTCGAAAATCTCAAGAAAACCAAAACCAACGCGGAATTCCTCCTGCGCGGGCTGCGGTGAATTGGGATTCCCAACTCGACATCCTTCCAAAGCTCCGTTAGCCTCCCCGACATGATTCCGAAAAACAACCGCAAGGTCACCGCGGAAGAAATGCTAGAACAATGCCGCCGCAATCGTCAGGAAGCCCGGATTTTGGAAAAAAGAGATCGCCCTTACGAGATCGAGTCCCCGTTTCCCGTCTCGCAGAGTTCAGCGCCCGCCTCGACACCCGCCAAGTCGAAGGCGAGCTAGACGCGATCTTTCGGGAAAGCCCCGAATTCGGACGCAACCTCGCGCACCGGCTCTCACCGTTTCTCGATAAGAGCAGTCCAGTCCACTCACTCTCATAGATATACCGTTTGCCAAAAGTCCGTTCGTAAAAACTCAATTTTTAGCTTGTACTTTTTTGAACACCTCTTTTGATCGTGCATCGGTCGCAAGCGTCATCACCCAAATCCTGAAAACTGCTCCATCCCAGAGCTGCGGTTGGCTATTGGCTGTTGTCCCGACCAGAAGGCTACGAAGCGACTCAATGCCATACTCTTGATGCTTTGTGGCGGAAGCCTCGAACTCACCCTCGCTCATGCCGGGGTATCGATCCGTTGCCTCCAGCTTTGGATCCGCCGTTTCAACCAGTCCGGCATCGACGGCATCACCTATCGCCCCAAGTCAGGCAGACCCAGGCTGATGGAATCAGCGGAAATCAGCGAAAAAATCCTTCCCGTCGTGGATGATCCAAAATTGGCGGATCGGCATCATTGGACTGCCCTCTCCCTCTGTGGGTGGCTCAAAGACAATAAGGAGTTGGTGGTGAGTTACCGCACGCTCGTTCGCTATCTTCACGAGCACGATTACGCCAGGCGCATCCCCCGTCCAATGCCCGAGCCGCCCGACAAGGACAAATGGCTCCAAGCGCGCGAAGCATTTCTCCCGGAACTCAACAGACTCCACGATGATGAACAGGTGGAACTGTTTTTCGGTGATGAGTCAGGTTTCGAAGGGGATCCAAGACCCCGTCAGCGCTGGGTGAAGCGCGGCTCGCGTCCCACCCAAGGATACTATGGCGGGCATGTGCGCGAGAACGTCGTGGGCGCGGTAAATCCTACCACAGGACAGCTCGTGAGCCTGATTGTGCCTCATTGTGACACGGAGGTTTTTCAGGCGTTCCTCGACACCATGGTAAACGAAACCGCAACGGTGAAACAAGCAGGGCGTCGCGTCTGCCTGGTTCTCGACAACGCAAGCTGGCACAAGACCAAGCGACTCGTCTGGCACCACATCGAGCCAGTCTATCTCCCGCCATACAGTCCCGACTTCAATCCCATCGAAAGAATCTGGCAACACCTCAAAGGTCACGGGATGGCGGGCTACCTGACAAGAAGCGGTGCCGAGCTTGGCGAGAAACTCTTTAAAGAGCTTGGACTGCTTCTAAACGACGCGGATACGGTCCGATGTAAGCGACACCTTACTTTGGAAAAATGGACACCAAGTTTAGAAAATCACCCTGCGGTGGCCGCTTTTTTATGAGGATAATCTCTTGCAAGGTGCTTGCATAGACGCGGCACAATCACGGGATGGCATCTTGCGTTGGTTGTTGGTCACTTGTAGCGGGGGGGTCACAGCAACCAGATGCGCGTGGGCGGCGCGGTGGGTGCGTCCTCTCTCGCGCATCCTGTAATTGCGTGGCAAATTCCGGGGTATTTTCTCCGGCAGCAAGACACGCGCGGCAATTCCCGGCATGAGGATTCCCTCCGTAAAGTCCGATGGAGCAACTCCCATTTAAGTAGTGTAGGCAGTTCATAGGATTTCAAAAAATGAGCCGTCTGGTAGCGCCGAATGATACACAGTGATCGTGGCTACAGGCGTGGAGGCACAAAAATTTTGTTCCCCCGGACTGATAGTTACCTGCTTGGTGACTCCTTTGTAAGCGGCAACAAGGAGAGCTGATCCCGAACCTTCCTGTGGAATATACCAGCCAGCCGCACACTCGATATTCACGCTTGCCCCCCATAGTGAATCCAGCCGCGCTTGATCGACCTTCACGTTGACCCTTTCAAACCCGTCTTCGCTGACATCGTCCTGTGCAATCCCTCCGCTTCCCGGCAACCACACCACGTAGTCGCCTGAAAAGCCACAACTGTAACCTACGTTCTCTCCAAAAGCGCTCGTTCCGGTGTCGAGGTCGATCATCCCCGTCCCCCTCCAGTCGTACATGATTTCGAGTTCTAGCTCGGGACAGCATGTGCAGCTCGGCAAGCCGCCGATGGTCATGATATTACCGTTAGCGAAGCGTCGGATCATCGTCAACAGCCCTCCGTTGCCACCCATCCGGGAACTCCACCTGAGCTGCCTAGCACATGGAGAGTGCTGCCGCCGGGCGGGGGAAGCACCACCCAGCCCGTGCCGTCGTGGACGAGTAGATCCCCTTCGCCCCCTTCTGGTAGTGCGTTGATGTTGATGTTTTTGCTTTCCGAGATGACTAAACCATCCTTGCACTCTAGGAGTGTTTCCCCCGATTCCCCGTTGACCGATATGGTAAATTCCGCGTCGTTCCCGTTCCCGCGCACTTCATAGACCACGCCGCCCGCCACACCGAGATCGGTCACTTGGATTTGCGCATCGTCATCTTCCCAAGGCACTACCGTGGGGACGTTGATCGTTTCCTCGTTGCCTTCCTCCGTGCCGAGCGTTTCTAGGCCATCGTCGATGGTGAAATAGGGTTGTTCTGAGCCGTTTCCGATGCGGAATTTTCCCTCTCGGATTTTCGAGTTGCCCTGGATAATGATCCGGTTAGGGGCCTGAAGCACATGGATCTGGGCGGCCTGTGCCGGTGTGGGTGGATCTTCACCGGCGGCTACGGGGTCTTTTTGGGTGACCGCCCGGACGCGGTAGCAGTTGCCAGCATTATCCCATTCCTTGAAAATGATAGCCACTCCCTCGCCCGCGTTCCATGCCGTGAGGAAGGCGGGTAGGGGTGGCGTCCAGTCGATATGGGTGCCAGCAAGAACCATCTCCAGCCCGAGATCTGCGTCTTTCCATGAGGCCAGCTTTAAGCGCAGCGTTCCGGCGGCCCCGTCGGGGGTGCCATCATCGACCTTCGGGATGTATTGGATGGATTCCTCTTCATCGTCCGCCACCTCGATCTCGACTGGTGGGGTTTCCTCCTCGCTTTCCCCGGCGCTCACGCGCCCGTTTGCGTCGATCTGGACGGTGATATAAACAGCCTGCCCCTCCTCGATAGCGTGCTCCGCCAGTGCATCGGCATAAGTCACCGGATCGGTTGCAGGCTCCACCCCCTCGAAATGGTTCAGGGCCTTGTGGTAGGCTAGGGCGTCGCCCGTTCCGGTTTTGATTTCGCGCACCCAGCCGGGGGTGACGGTGACAGCGTAGGTGGGGAGGGCTTCGCCCTCGCCAGGGATGGTGATGAGGGTGGGCCAATAAGGGAGTTCCGCCGCCCCTCCACCGGGTGGGGTGATGACGTTGGGAAAGTCATAGCCGCCGACGGTATCTCCTTTCGCGCCGGGGAAGTCCTCTGCGCCGATCTGGTTGCTGGCGCGTTCCTCGGGGCTCATCCATGTGACGGGGCGGCCACGTGCCATGCGTTGCAGTTCCGTGAAATCTCCCGCAGAGAGGTAGGGGAGTGGGCCGAACTCCAGTGAGAGAGTCCCGGCGTTGATATCCGCCGCCACGGAGTGGATCACGGAGGGCGGCATGATCTCTGTGGCGCTATCCATGAGAGTCACGGTGCGGCCTAGCCATGCGGTGGTGGGGATTTCATCTTGGGCGAGGGTGATCTGGCCTTGGTATTTATCCGCCGCCGCCGCCGCGAAGACCGCCGCCGCGATACCCACTGGCACACCCTCGCCCTCGGTGAATGAGCTGGTGGATTTGTAGAGCTTGGTGGTGGCGTTGGTGCCGGTGATGGTGAAGGTGCGCCCGGTGCCTAGGAATGCGCCGAGCTGCGGGCTGAGGGTGGGAACATTCTCGGCTACGAGGTCGTAGGTGATGTTAATCTGGCCTACTTTTTTACGCATCCAGTCCTCAATGCCGCCGTTGACGAGCTGGCGGGGGAGGTCCTCTTTATCGGCTGGTTCCAGGCGTGGTGCCTTGGTGGAAATGAGCTTGGCATGACCACCGGGATCTACGGCGAGTCCGACCTTGAAGTTTTTGATTGTCCACTGTGCGTCCGGGATGTCGGTGAGGGTGGGGAAATTCTCCTTCAGGAACGTTCTTTGAGCGGCGAGGTCTTCCACCGCTTCTGCCGGGATGGGGCGAGTGCGGATGCGGCTCTTTTGGTTCTGCTGGTTCATTCCGGCCAGCTCGATAGTGGCGTGGATGATGCGCCGCCCGGTGGTTTCTCCGGCGGTGTCCATGTAGCTATTGCGATAGACCTCGCCGTCGATATTGCTGGCATCCTCGTAAAGGATGCGCACGCCGCGCGGGATGCTCTGGACGAGCTGGGAAAAATCGAAGCTCTCGACGTTTTCTGAGGCGATATCCACGGCGGTGGTGGCGAGGGAGGCGGAGGTGCGGGCGTGGAAGGTCGGCGGTGTGGTGCTGTGGTCGAGCCATGCGGCGAACTGCGGATTCCAGCGCATTTCTCCGAGGATCACCTCGGCACAGGAGATATTGCGGACTTCCGAAGGCCACACTCCCACCCCGGCATCGACTGTGCCGAGCTGGAGGGCAGCGCCTTCAGTGATCGCGTAGCTGATGGCGGCGATGATTTGAGCCCCGGTGGTGATGTTTTCCCCGGCGGCATCCAGTCCGAGGATCGCTTTAGGGATCAGTATCGCCCCCGTGCCGATGGCCCATTGCTCTTGATAGGTGATATCCTCAAGATCCTGCCATGCGTCCGCGAGCTGGAGGGTGCGCCGCTCGCCACCGCTGTTCGCCGCAGTAGGGGTCTCGATCACGCGGCCGGTGAAGTAGGGGGTAATCGTTTCCCCGCCATCCTCGGAGCGGTAGATGGTCACGAGCGCATCCGCCGCCCACCAGCCAGCGGCGGAGTCGTAGTCCCGCTGGACGGTGACGGTGGCAGTGGAGGTGGCCATCAGCCGGAAATTCCCCGCCACCTCCGCACCGTCCGCCGTGGCGAGTGTCACAGTGCCTGCGCCCGCCGGATTAGTAATTAGCCAGACGGTGCTCATTTGCTTTCCAGTTTCCGGACGCGTTCAGATAGGTTTCGGAAATGCTTCGCTAGGGCGGAGATATCCGCTTTCTTCTTTGCATCGATCCCTGTGATGACATTGACGAAGCCCTCGATCTCGGCTGCGAGCTGGCCGTATTCCTCCGCTGATCCGCCGTCTTCCAGCTTCTTTTTGGCGGCATCCACGGCCCCGAAGTGGCGGGAACCGCGCGTTCCTTCAAAGGTTTCATCCACGCGCCCGCTGGCCGCTCCCTCCTCGCCTGCTAGGTCACTGCGGGACTCAGCGGGGGGCTTGGGTTTGGGCTTGGGTTTATCCTCCTTTTCCCTGTCCTTACGCCGGGCTTCCACAGCCCTTTGCTGCGCGGCGCGTTCCTCATCCTTGAGCGAGGAGACCTCATCCACCGTGCTGGTTATGCGGGCGGCTTTGTCCCGTTTTTTTTGTGCGGCGGCGGTGGCCTCTTCCGCGCGGATGCGGGCGGTCTCTGCCTCATCGGTGAGCTTAGTTCGGTTTGCCTCCTCTGTGGTCACTTTGGCGGCAGCGATATCCCTCTCCGAGCGGGTGTCTTTCAGCCTGGATTCCGCCTCCGGTAGAGAGGCGGAATGGCGATCAAAACGCTCCTGCCCTTCCCGTGCCACTCGCATGTCCTCGACATCCTGATCGGAGGTAGTTTCGTCAAAATCCATCGGGGTCATGGGCCTTCCCGCATTCACGATTTCCCGCGAGGCTCTCACCTCCGCAGATCGGGCTCTCACCTCTGCGTTTTTTTCCTCTAGGAGTTTTCGGGCGGTATCCTCATCGGCGGCGGCAAAGGCGGCGGCGGCATCGCGTTTTGAGGCGTCTGCCTCGGCGGCTTTGCGTTTATCCTCGGCGAGGGTAGCGTCCTCTTCGGCACTGCGTTTCCGCTCGTCACTCCCGCGTAATTCTGCCTCGCGGGAAATAGCGTCCCGCTGTTGCGTGGCTTGCTCCGGGGAGATCTTTTTCTTCGCCTCATCCTCATTGATGCGGGCGCGGCTTAACGCATCTTGGGCTTTGGCAATCTCCTCCGCCTCGGCGCGCTTCTCGCGGGAGAGTTCCAGGGTATCTTCCAGCAGTCCGATCTGTTTGGATAGGGCCGCGTTTTCGAGGTCGATGGCATTTAGGATGTCTTCGCTCTTCAGCGCGTTGGCCCGCTCGCCCGCCGCCTCTGCGGCATCCCGTGCGGCCTGTGCGGATTTTTCGAGTGCTGCCGCCTCCGCCGCCGCCGCTTTGATGGCGGCGACTTCCACCTCCGCGAAGGCATTCACGATGGCCCCGATTCCCAGTGCTAGCGCCGCTGCGCCCGCGCCGATGGGGCCACCAGCGGCGAAGCCCAACGCCAGGGAGGAGACTCCCGAGGTGACTTGGTCAATCCGCCCTGCGGTCTTCCGCAGGGAGTCCGCCGCTTGCTTGTCGAACTCCTCCACCTCCGATGCGACCTCTCGGAATTTCCCGCCAATCTGGCCTACTTGTTGGGCCAGCCCGGAGAGCGCCTGTGCTTTCTGGGCGCGGGTAATTTTGGAGACATTCTCTTCCAACTTTCCGCTCTGTTCGTTGGCGGCATCCCCTGCCTCGGCGACATCCTTGAGACCTTCCTCGATCTTCCCGAGTCCATCGAAAAGCTCATCTGCCGCCGCTTTCGCTTTCGCCATGGCGGCGGCATGTTCCTTGCTGGCCTCTTGCAGTGCCTGTTCTGCGGTAATCCCCGCCTCCGCCACCCCTTGCATAGACGCCACCGCCGCCTTCGCGCCGGAGGTGTCCACCGTGGTCTTAATCCCAAGCTCGATGTTACGGCTGCTCATGGCTCGGGTTCAGGCTCAACGGGCGGGACGAAGCGGACGGTTCCGTCTTTCTGTGGCTGGAAGACGCTCGCATTTGGCATGACAATTCCGTCCGCCTTCCCGATGGCCGCGAGGGTGGCACATATCCCGCCGTAGAATCCGAGGGCTTCGGCAGCGGTGGCTTCCGTGTCGATCTCTGGGATCGCGTCGAGAACTAACTGAGGATCGCCTCCGTCGGTAACGAGGGCGTAGGAGTCGAGGGCGAGCGAACGTAGGAAGCCTTGGGCTTCGGTCATGTTCTGGACGATTTTTGCAGCGCGTGCGTGTGGTGTTCTCATATAATTAAGGTCTGGTGATTCTGGATACCATGCCGAAGAAATCCATGTCGAGTTGTTGAGCAACCGCCTCCACCGATTCGATCCCCCACCAAGGCGTTACGGTTGCGCCGGATGTAATGTAAGAGACCTGTATCTCTGTTCCGCCGTTGATCCTCAGCCCCCAAGTGGTTCCGGTGATCCACCGGAGACAAATCTCATACCAAGTGCCTGCGGCGGCTACTGTGCCAGTATCGACAAAGGTTCCGCCCCCGTCGGCTGTGGTGCATGAGGCAAACTGCAAATTGGCATGTCCATCCCTGCCCCCCTCAGTCCATGTAACCGTGCCATCCACCACGGTGCCGCTAGGGGTTGTCGGCCACGTAGGCTCTGCTGCACCCGTTGTGCCTCCTGCTGACGCATAGTATCGTCGGTTGTTGCCCGCTGTGGGGCGGCGATACTCATTGAGTGTAACCGCTTGCAAGGCTGTCCACGCCGTTGCGGGTTTTGTGTAACGCAAGCCAAGCTGACGATTGCCCCGGAAAGCGTCGCTGTAAGGATGCAACCCAACCTTGAGGCAGCAATTCAGCGTGGTGAATTTGAAGCGGAATTTGATTCGGGTGGTGGAATTTTGTAGTGAGGCTGGATCAAAGCCACCACCCCCCACTACGTTGCTAACATCGAAGCGGGCTATCAGCGAAGCTCGGAAAGCGGCACTCGTGACTAGGGAGGCCACCCCGAATTGCGCTGCGCTGCTGTTCCCAGCGGGGCGCATCGTGCCTGATCCCACTGGGGCCAGCCAAGTCCACCCGAGTTCTCCAAACGGGCTACCCGCATCCGTCAGACCCATGAAGTCATCTCTCAGCCAAATCAGCGAGGAATCCACTGCCATGCGATCAACCAGTTCACGGTTCATCGCGCTATTCGCGTCCGTGGCTGCTTGGCCAGTTAGTTGGATTTGTCCGGTAAAAGTCTGTGCCCCGGACATAGTCGATCCCGTCCATGTGCTGCTGCCGACCGTGAGGGGCTGGGTGAAAATCGCGTCCCCGTTCACGTCCATCGTGAACGTGCCGTTGCTGAGGTTTACTGAACCGTCGCCGGGGATGGAGTCGGAGTCAGTGAGGAGTTGAGTCGCAACGCAGGCTTGCCCATATTCGTTAAAGAATAGCCCGTTTGAATTACCGAAGACTTGCTCATCCCCAAATGGGCTTGATGCAGTCATCCCGTCCCCGCTCGCATCCACCGCGATTACGTCGGGGAGGCCGAGGGCGGCGAGGTCAGCGGTGGAGGCTGCTCCGATAAGCGTGGTGATATCCGTCTTCGTCCCCTCATTCAGGGCGCTGGCGTCGGATAGATTCTCCCAGAACTCCTTCGCGTTATCGTTGTTTTCGATTGGCTTTGCCATGATCTTTTTTTGTAAGTTGAGATTTGAGATTTGAATTTTCAGCCCATGGTGACGCACTCGCCGCCCAGGGTGATTTCCGGCGTTTCAAAGCCGCCGAGGCCGTCTGCGATCAGCATCGCCCCGCCGACAACCGAGTAAGAGAGGGCAACGCTCACGCCGGTGGTGACTCGCTCCGGGGGAGAGACCACGGCGTTGACGAGACGGGCGATGGGCTCGCCCGCCTCATCGTAAAGATCGAGGTATCCGGTGCGCGGCATCACCGCATCGTAAGTGGCGGCAAAGGCATCCGCCTCGCCGGTGGTTGCGAATTTCCGGGAAGTGGAAAACGAGATGTCCTGGCGTAAATTTCCCCGGTCCCGGAACGCCATGGAGACAGCGCGGACGCGGGATTGGGAGTCGATATTGATCTGCCCGTTGATGCGCAGATCTCCCGCCGAGGCATGGACGGCCTGGGCGATGGCGGGTTCCCCCGCCAGCCAGTAATCCGTGCCTTCATGTCTCAGAGCGATCTTCACGGTAGGTTGTCAGTTTTCAGGGTTCAGTTTTCAGGGGAAGAGTCCCTTTCGATCCGCACATCACGCGGGTCTTGGCGATGGCGGCGGCGAGCGGATCGGGGAAGCCCGCAGCATCGCTGCAAGCCCCCTGAATGATCGCGGCAATGCCACCGTTCGCGTCCGCCAGCGGCTGCTTGGCGAGCTTCCCCAGCACCTCCTTGCCGATGGCATCCCGCACCTGGTCTTCCAGCGTCTTTTCCGTCTTCTTCATTGGAGTTTGAGATTTGAATTTTGAGTTTTAGACCGGTGCCGCCGTGCCGAGGTAGAACAGCGGATCCGCCACGCCGCTTGTGACGGTGCGGGTGGCAAGCCATTCGAGCTGGCCAGCGCGTTTCCGTTCCGCGCCGTAGCCCAGCTCCGCGCTGCGCAGCCCCGCCTTGGAGAGCGAGAAATACAAGCCCGTTGCGGAGACGATGAGATCATCTGCGGAGGCGATGGATGCCCCGAGTGCGCGGGTATTCCCCATCGCCGTGAGGATTTGCGCTTCAGTGGGGCCAACCGGGATCGCGCGGGCGGTCACGCCCAGCGATTGCAGGCTCATGTCCACCGTGCCCAGCCCGTCCACCATCTGCGCGGCGAGAGAAAGGTCAAAGGACACCTCCCATCCCTCTTGGGTCAGGAAGGAATCCCATGGCGCGGAGGCTCCCCATTCCGAGCCATAGGCCAGCGTCTTGATATCAACGATGTCAAAGCCGGTATCACCGGGGTAGCTTTCGGAGGCCACGGTGTAGTAAGCGGCGGCGTTGGTCGGATCGGTGGAGTTTTTCAGGAGTCCGGTGAAGGTGACGCTGCCTTGGATCGTCTTGGAAACACCGAGGCGCAAATCCGGCATTTTCGTGAGGGCGGCGTTATGGACAGTCACCTTGGTTCCTGCCCGCGAGTGAACCACCAGGGCGCGGTCGCTGCCGCCGTAGATGCTCGCGCCGATGGCGGTGGCTGCGTAAGGCCACAGCACAGCGGCGAGGCCAGCCGTGAAGCGGCCATCCGGCTCGAAGCTCACCTCAATACTCTTGTCCTGCGTGCGCTCTTCCATATCCCCGAAGGCGGAGGTTCCCACCTTGAAGTTCTTGTTGTTGGGCTTGAGCGTGATGTCTCCCTTCGACCAGAAAATCTGGCCGGCGAATGTGACCAGCGCGGGGCCGGTGATGATGCTGGTTCTGTTGATGCTAGGCATATTATTTAACTTTTCGAGGTTTCAGTGTTCAGTTTTCAGAGAAGAATGGGTTCCCCACCGATAGTGACGATGAAGCCGTTGAGCGTGATGACCTCATCGGAGATCACCACCCGCACCTCGGAGATATCGGATGGATTGATCGGGGAGAGATAGGCCGCCGCGCGGAGGGTCATATCGTCGTTAATTTCCACCGGTGCGGTGAAGAGCGTGGCCGCGGCATTCGATGGCCCCGGAAAACTCCCGTCCGTGGTGTAGTAGATCGCCGCGCCCGCCGTGGCGGTGGTGATTTCTAGATTCCCGGAAAGGTCTAGGGCAAAGCCCAGATCCCGCACCCGCCCCGTGCCGCTGCCGCCGTTCGTTTCCGAGAAAACGGTGACGGTGTAGCCCACGAATCCTTTTTTCATGGAGACGGCCTCGACCGGGTTCTTGTCCGCGTAGAGGGCGCGGTTCCCGATGCGGAGCTGGTGCAGCGCATCGAGCACGCGCAGCGCGGCCACGCTGGCCTTGATGCCGGTGCCGGTCGCTCCCCGGTTGATTAGCACCGCCTCAATGATCTGGACGCTGGCCATCACCCGCACGGGGAGGCCGGGAAGGTTCTTTTCCGCGTCGGTGATTTCCGCAGGCAGCACCACGAGGCCGAGCCCGATTTTCTCCGTGCCCGTCAGGGTGACAAGGACTTGCGCCACATCCGCCTCGGTAAGCCCCGCGTCCGCGCGGAGGATCTTCGTCAGCGCTAGATCCGGCGCGGCGGAGAGGATGCCGTAGATATCGGCTTCGATTTTATCGAGTAGATCGCTCATACGAAACCTCCTTCCTGGGCGGCGGCGAGGTAATCCAGCGCGGCCTCTCCGGCGGCGGCTTGGAGTGCCGGGGTTTCCGGCAGAACCGTAGGGTCGGCCTTGTGATCGGTGTATTCGCGGAGGGTGAAAAATAACTTCCCCCCCGGCTTCTGCACGGTGCGCGTGCCTCCATCTTTTTTGGGCACGGAAATTCCCTCCACCAGATAGCCCTTGGTTCCGGGCTTCGCTCCTTTTTTCGCAGGGAGGAAGGCTAGGTCTCCCATCTCGCCGGGGCGCATCCGCTCATCGCCGCGCACCGGCACATCGCCGGAGGGCAGGGCGAGGAAGCGGTCTTTCATGTTCACGCGCCCGCCGTAGTAGCGCAGGGCAGCACCCGCGCGGGTGATGCTCACCATGCCGCGCTCCGCGTCCCATGAGCTTTCCACGGAGTCCGCCGCCTTTGCCCACCATTGGGTATTCGGGCTGCGGGAGTTCCGGCCATCGAGATGGCTTTTCACCAGCGTTTCCGTGCCACGCGCCATCGCCTCGTGCAGCTCCGCCTTCGCTTCTAAGTTGCCTTGGAGCCGCTCCAGCGCGGCCTTCGCCCCGTGATCGGTGATATTGACTTGAAGCTCTAACATGGCAGCCTCCTTTCGTGAAAAAGACAATCCCTGAACATGTTCTCAGAAGCATCATGGCCGCCCTCAAGCTCCATGCCCCCCATCTCGCCCCACTGCTCTGCACCCTTGCGCTGGACAATGAGGCCGCGCCGCCGCTGCCCGCTTTCGGTGCGTCCTACCATGGCACGCTCACAGGTTCCATTCCGCTTCCAGATGGTGAGGCTATTTTGGATGCCTTGCTTAAAATTATGCAAAAGCATGGCGAAACAGCTTCCTTCAACGGCCTTCAGGTCAACTTCCTGGTAATTGAGTGGAGTTCTTTCGCAGCTCCACGGCGATTGCCCCCTGGATGAATCCGCTCCACCGCACGCGCATCTCCGCGCGGATTTCCGGGGAGATGGTTTCCCAGCGGAGCATGAGTCCGTGCCTGTCGCTGATGTCCTGTTCGATGCAATGCGTCGCGTTATCGCTGATCCTGTCAATTTGTTTGATGTCCATAATTTTTTCGTTAGTTTCGTTCTGTGAAAGCATCTGCAAAGCCCCTGCACCAGCCCGCTCCCGAGATGGTGAAGGCGCTGGCCATGCCCCCCGGCAAGCGCCGTGGTGCCGTGAACCGCCGCCGCCGGAAGGAGACCGGCTGCGCCTATGTAAGGAGTCTGCGTTCCGAGGCTCATGGTAGTTCCTCCAGTGTGATTTGAACCGTCCGCTTGTCCGTGTCCTTGATCGTGCGGAGGACTTTGAACTTCCGCCCCGTGGTGAATACCCACTCGCTTTCCGTGGCCACGGGTGGGGAAGGTTGCTTAGAAATCTTGCCGGAATAAGCGCGTGCCAGCGCGGAGAAGTCCGCTGCCTTGCGCGGGTTTGCCACGCGGATCATCACGCTCCAGCCTCCGCCGCCGGTGCGGGCGTAGGTGGCGGCGGCGGCCTGTGAAGCCGTCCAGCTTTCCAGCGGGAACTCAGGCCGCACCGTGTATCCCTTGGAGATTTTCCCCAGAAACTCATTGAGCTTCTCCGTGCTCATCGCCATACCGCGCCATAATGTATCCACAGGGCGGCTGGTGATGCGGTTCGCCAAGCGGATCAGATCATCCCATGCGTTCGTCCCGTTCGCATCGCGGAATTCCTCATGGTCTCCCAGCCAGCGCAGGGCGCTATCCATCTGCCCCAAGCCCTTGCCCGGCAGATCCTCAAAGCGCGCGGGCATTCCTTTGCCCCAAATCTCCACGAGCTTTTCCGCAGGCAGCGGGCGGGTGCCGTTCGGATCGGTGAAGACAAGGGTGTCTTTGTTCCACTCCGCCATCCCTTTGAGGTTTTTGGAAAGTGCCTCGCGCAGGGCGGGTTCGCTTACCTTCGGGGTGGTTTGTAAATTCTCATTCGGGCTGGAAACGGGGCGGCGCGGTGGCGGTTGCCAGCCATCCGGGATCACACCCAGCGCCTTCGCCTCGCGGAAGCCTACTTCCTTCCAGCGCATCCCGCTGCCCCATGCAAAGGGCGGGTAATCCACGCCCAGCCCGTCCTCGAAATTTCCCAGCTCCTGCCAGACTAGCGATTCTTTCATGGCGATCATCCGCCCATCCCGGATCTCCCCGCCCATGATCACAAAGCGGGCTTCCCATGCCGGATTGTCGCGCGGGACATTGCGCTTGAAGCGGCGGATCAGCTCCCAAGCGGGCGCGGCCATGATCGCACCGCGTGTCATACCGCGTTCCTTGTCCGCCCAGCCTTGCAGTAGCTCCACATTTGTCCGCAGTGCCACCCGCATCCGCTGCCAGGTGCGTAGATCCTTGATCGTTCCTTCCTGCCCCGGCTCCGGCGTGTAGCCGATCTCCGCAAGCATTTCTCCCAGCCTCCGCTCTGCCTGCGGGATGCTCGTCTCCCCCTGGGCAATGGCCGCCACCTCATCCCGGAACGCATCCAAAATCTCCGCCTGAGTCACCCCCGCCATGTAGAACGCCCGTTCCCGCTCCCACTGCGGCACCATCGCCCACTCGGCACTACGCATCTCAGAGGGAACGGAAGTTTTCCCATCCAGCAAGCGGCGTGTGTCTGTAAGTTCTTCGCTCAGAAAAAGTTTGTCAGGTTTCAGTGTTCAGGTTTCAGGAAGATCCCCGATCTCCCGGCGCAGGATCATTTCCGCGTCCTCGATCTTTCTCAGCGCAAGGGCGCGGAGCGGGGAGGTGTTTTTTGAAATCCGTATAAAAGAGGCCGTGGCATGGAGCTGCGTGATGAGATCCGCATCCTCCTCCGCCCACTTCTCCAGCGCATCCGCCTTATCCGCCGCCCGGCTCGCGTTCTCGCCCGCCTCATGCGCCGCACGCGGGCATTTTTTCTCGGAATGTGCCGCCACCGCCTCACGCACCGCATAAGTCCGCCGATCCTCGATCTCGGTAAGCAGTCCATGGATCAGCGGGAGTTTCTTCATTTGATATTTGAAATTTGAGATTTGAAATTTGAGATTTGAAATTTTTAGAGCCCCTTGAGGGAATCACGGGTGGCCACACGGGTGCGGCTGGAAAGGGTCTCCATGGAGGGCTGCGAGCCGCTGGCCTCCGTAGCCCCTTCCGGTGCTTCGATGCCTACCTTGCACTCCGCCACGCGCTCGAAGAAACGCTGCGCGGAGCGATACTCCGTGCGCCGGTCTTCCGAGACCTCCACGTCGATGCGGGTAAGCATCCGAAAACGAATGATCGCAAGGATATGGTGGATGCACCTTTCCGGCACCGTCTCGCCCTCCGCCAGCGCGTTGCTGGCGCAGTCCGCGATGTGGGCGCGGGCTTCCTGCACCGCCGTGGCCGTGATGTATGCCAGCGGATCTTGCCCGCCCGCAATCGCGGCCAGATTGATCGCATCCAGCTCCGGGGAACTCATAGCCCCCTTCACCATCGCTTCTGTAATAGTAACCCAAGCCATTTGAAATTTGAAATTTGAGATTTGAGATTTTCCGCCTCCGGTGAGGCGCTGCGCGGGAAAACAAACAACCCGCGCAGCGCCCGAACCGGGCGCGGAAACCTTACGTGAAGGTCGGCGCGATTTTCCGGATACCCAGCGAGCTGGTGAGGATCAGGCGGCTGTAATGCTCGACGGCGATCACCGTGCGCTTGAGGCGCGGCTCGATATAGACGCGCATCATACCACCACCGGGAACGGGAGTGACAAAGCGCTTGATGTTGGATGGATCATCCGCCATCGCACCGGACTTGGAGTAATAGACATACACCTTATCCGCCACGATCTTCGTCTTCGCACTGGCGCTGGACTGGAAGCGGAACTTCGCCTTCAACACGCTATCCACGCCCACCAGCTCTTGGAGCTGTTGCGGGGTGAGGTTGCGGGTCTGGTGGCGTCCGGCATTGCTGCCGAGTCCCAGGGACATGAAGCGCTTCGTCCACGCACCACCGCCAAAGAGGACGATGTTTGCATCAATGCCGCGAGCATCACCCGAGAGGTCAATGGCCTCGAAGAGGTTGCCATCAGGATCGGCGCTGGTGTTGCTGCCGCCCCAGTTCGGAGTGGTGGCGGTGTCGTTCGCTTCGAGCAGGGCTTCACCGCGATACAGCTCCGTGCGGAGCAAGCGGTTGCGGAGGTTTGCCACGGCGCGTTGCTGCACCGCCGGATCTTCACCGCCTTGGTCGTTGTCCAGGATCATCACCAGCCCCTTGTTATCAGTGCGGCCATCGGCTTGCGTGCCAGTGCGGCGGATCTGGGCGAAGTCGCCGCCGATCGCGCGGATGTCCTCATCATTGAGCGCGGCTTGGAAGCTCTCCTTCTCGTCATGGACGCGGTAGGAAAAGCTCCGGCCCACCGGCACGGAGGGGAACGCGGCCTCGATAAGAGTATCGAGTCCCTCGCTATCCGGCACGTCCACGAGATACTCGGAGAGTGGCTCGCTGAGGTGGGTGGCGTCGAAGTTCGCATCGTTCGCCGCCATGATGATGCCGCTGGCACCGTCTGGATTGAAGTTTGCGAAGACCTTCGAGTGGTCGTTGAGTTCTGCGGTGTTACCCGCTAATGCTTGGAATCGGTTCATAATGTGTTCTTTCTAAATGGTTGGTTAGATTAGTCAAAGGTCAGGCGGACAGGTGCGCAGTCTGCCACCTCAATGATGTCTCCATCCGCAGCGGCGGCGGTCAGTGCCGTGCCGACGAGATAGACGGTGGCTCCGGTGGGCGTGTCCTGCACCTTGCCTGCGGCAGCGGTGAAGACTTGCTCGCCTGCGGTGATCGCCTCGGATGCTACCATTTTCTTGGTAGCTCCCTTGCCGAGCAGCAGGATGGATTGGCGGGTATCAGTCGGGGTCTCGACGTTGTCGATGGTGCCGAGCGGGCAGGTAGTGGCAATGTTCAGCGCCACACCAGTATCAGACGCGCCCTGTTGCCAGAGCAGGTGACGGGTGGTGACGGAGGCATCATTGGAGCGAGACACGGAGGACTCGTGAGTTTCGACAGCCGCGTCATAAGTGTTCGCGGCGAGGCGCAAGCCCCGGAACGCGTTCACCATGGCAGCAACCGCCAGGATCATTGTGAATTTCAATTTCATGTGTGTGTTCTGTTTGGTTTGGTTGTGCGTGTTGCTATGCTGCCGGGCGGTCACGCGGCCGTTCCGGTAGATTTTTCTTTCCCGAAGGCTTCGGGGTTCTTCCTCCGCGCCCGTTCCCATGCGATGCGCTTACGCTCACCGGTGGAGAGGGCGGGGGAGGTGTTTTGAAATTCATTTTCCACCAGCGTGGCACGCTCCGCCTTCGCGGCGGCGGTCTCATCATTGGCGGCGATGACCAAGCGGCTCTTCGCATTGCCAAGATCGCCGGTGACGCTCTCGGTTTTCACCTTTGCGGGCAGCTTGCCAAGGTCTTGCAGCGCGGCGGCAAAGTCGTTCGCGGCGAGCAGATCCGCCACCTTCGCATCCTTTTCAGCGGGTGTGATCTTCCCCGCAGCGATGGCCATATCCACCACGTTCGCGGCGGCGGTAGCCACTTTCCCTTCGGCGGCGGCTTTCTCCTCCTCCGCGAGCTTCGCCTTCTCTTCGGCAGCTACCTTCTCTTCCTCTGCTTTCAGCGTTTCAGCTTTCAGCGTTTCAGAGTTTTCTCCGTCTTCCGGCTTCTCCGCATTCGCTGCGACCTCGGAGGCTTCCTTCAGGGAAACGATTTTTGCCAGCGCATCCTCAGCGGTGGCACCTTCTTCAAGCCCGAGGGCTGCTAGCAGTTCTGGTTTCATGTTTTCTTCGTTGGTGTGTGATTCTTCTCCTGACTCCTGATCCCCGCCCCCTGACTCCTCGGCCTCATTAGCAAGGGCTGGCACCGGGATGTTTGGATCGTTCGTGAGCCCCATGGATTTGAGCGCAATCGGCTGGATGCCGCCCTTGACTTTCCGCGTCCACCACAGGGGGCTGTAAAATTTAAAGTGAGCGTTCTCCACCAGTTCGCGCCCGGCCTCGCTCCATTTCGCGGAAAGGTGCAAGCCCTCATCCGTCACGCGCATGTTCTCGATCCATCCATAAGCCCGCTTGTCCGCGTCCTTGGAGCCGGGAAGATCGGGATGGCCCACATAGATCGGATACGAGCCGCCCGTCACCCAGCGGGTGAGTTTTGCCGTGATCCCGTTGTGCGCGGCGACGATGGCCTCCGCCGCGTCCTTATCGAAAAGCTGGAGCCCCTGCTTGTGCGGAAACTTCCCAAACGGCACGAGGAAGCCATCGCCCTGGAGAATCGCAAAGGGCGAGCCGCCCTCGGCTGCGTTCGCGAGCAGGGTTTCGGCATTGTTCGCCGCGAGTGTGAGTTTCTTTTTCATGGTTGCACCGACGTTTCCGCCGCTTTTGGGGTTGTGGGGGAATTTTCCGGCAGGGATGCTCGCGCCCATGTCGAGAGAAGCAGGGAAAACAGCACTGATGATACAAACAGCAGCACACCTGCTATCACTATTGACGGGAGCGCTACTAGCCACGGGTCGCGACGTATGGACTCAGGTAGGCGCTCCTGTCTCGCGCGCTCTTGAGCAGTCAGCCAATAAGAGCACCCTATTATCAGCCATCCTGTTATTACTGTTATCACTAGTTCTGTCATGGTTTCTGTTCTTCCTGTTGCGCAAGCGGGATGAGACCCCGCTCACCCGCCGCTTTCCCTTCGATGCCTTCGGCGGCTTCTACCGCGATCCCCGCAGCGGCCACGCCATCTGCCCCAAGTGCCTCGCTGCCGGGCAGGTAGCCCACATGATGGAGCTTCCCGGCAGCCTCTCCTGCAACGCCTGCGAAACCGCATGCCGCCGCCGCGAAGGCGAGGCTTAGGATTTTCAGGTTGTATCGGTTCGGGTTCATGGTAGTTTGATTTTGCAAGGCGATGACCAGTGGCTCACAGCGTTTGGAGTCATCGCCCCGGCTGGGAGGCGTGAGTGGTTTCCAGTGAAAAGCGGGTGCATCCTCCGGGGTGCGCCCGTATTTTGTTTATCGGATGTCATTCGGATTCCCTCCTTTCACCATGATGTTCCATGCGTAGCCGTTGATCGTATCCACGATCACTTCCACATCCTGATGCTTCGGCCCCTTGCGGAAGGTCTTTGCGTAGATAGCCCCCTTGTTGCCGGCGCGCTCAGTGGCTTCCCGGCTGCCGTCCGAGACTGCCAGCCTCGCCCAGCGCAGACGTTGCTTCCGCGCGTTACGGTCGGTCTCATTGAGAACCTTGTCGTTTAGCTTCTTCTTGAGTTCAGCACCAAAGCGGATTTTCTCCCCGTCCCCGTTGGCGACGAAGAAACCCTTTTCAAGTTCCTCATCGGCTTCGTCCGGTGTGATCAGGCGCGGTGCAGGAACCCATCCGTTCGTCCGGCGCGTTTCCCAGCCCTTGCTGGCTCCCTCGGAATTTCCCGCATTCTCCGCCAGATCCTCTCCCAGCGCCGCCAGCATCTCCTCCCCCATCGCCTCCGCCAGCGCGGAGCTTTCGAGGAAATCCGGCATATCCTTGGAAATCTTTTTCAGCGCCGCCTTCATCGCCGCCATGTCCCCGGCCTCCATAGCCGCCTCAAGGGCGCGTCCCAGCGGCTGGAGATCCGCAGAAAGCGCGGCGAGGATGGGATCGGCTTCGAGATCGGAGAGTTTGATCGGCTCCGGTTCATTCGCGGCAGCTTCCTCTTTCAGCATGTCAGCTTTCAGCGTTTCAGTGTTTTCCTCCGCGATCTCCCGCCCATACCTCTCCGCCAGATCCTCCGCGTCCTGCTTCACGCCGAGCGCGGCCAGCCCCGCATCGATCCGGAGCTGCATTTCCAGATCCTCATTGTCCGGCGGGCGGATGGAGATGTAGGCAGCGGGCTTCTCGTCGCCATGAACCATGCGGATCACCATGCGGTCGAGCTGCGTGTTGAGCGTTTCCGTGACGAGCTGGCAATCGTCTTCTAACAGTGAATCCGTCTCATCGTCCTGCGCATTGCCGCCGACGGCGTCATTGTTCGAGATCGTAGAGAGGTCACCGCCGCGCACGAGGGTGGCGATCATCCTATCCATGTATTCCACCAGCTCCTTCTGCGGCAGCGATCCGCCGGAAGGGGTCTGGATCACGCTGATCGGGTCTTTCACCGAGCCGTCGTCGCCATAGACCAGCCCCACCCACTCGGAGGCGTAGGCCATCACGCTGGCAGCCATGGCGCGGCCTTCGTCGCTATCCTTCTTCGCGGAGGTGCGGCCCATCACGCCGGGGATGGAGAATTTCTCGGAAAACGCCACCCAGTCCTGCACCCCCAGCCGCTTGAACATGTAGCAGATCGACAGCGCCTCGCCGAGGCCGTCATGCACGGTGATCATCCAGCCGCCATCCTCCAGCTCCGCGCCATCCGCCCGGTTCTCTGGACCGATAAAGCGCAGCCGCCCCGTGCGGTTCTCGAAAAAGTAGAGCGGCACGCGCCGCAGCTCCGCCGTCAATCCCTCCGGCGTAGGTTGCCAAACAATCTCATGCACGGCATAGCGCTGGATCACGCTGTCCATCATCTGCCGCAGCAGGCCGGACATCCCGGTGCGCACATTCAGATCGGTTGCATCGGTGCATGTCAGGTTGCTGTAAAAATATTCCAGCGTGGCCTTGTGCGCCTCCGCGTTCGGTGCGTCCTCATCCGGCACGATGATCTGCCAGTCCCGCCGCGCCACCGCGCTCCTGCGCTTCGTCATCACGCTGCGCACGATGGCCTCGCGCTGCTCGATGGATTCGTAAATCATCGCCGCATCCCGCAGCCAACCGGCGGCAGCGGAATCGAGTGCCGCGGCCAGCCGCTCAGGTGTCAGCGAGCGCAGCGGATTAAACCGGATCTGCCGCCATCTTTGCCCCAGATTCTCGAAACTGAGATTCACAGCCCACCCCCTTCCGTTGGGTTAGCGATTCCGGCGTTGCAAGCCCGTTGCAAATCGCGGGGAAGCGTTTTCTCGCCCATTCCCTCGGAAAAGCCGGATACCCCCCTAGAATCGCCTCTCAGCGCCGCGTCCTGATTGCAACTCACAGCGCACCTCCTCTTCCCCGGCGGTTGCCGTCGTTTGAAATCCTCATCGTATTGAATTGTACCGGCCCCGCATTCGACTTCCCCGCGTGCAGTGCTAGGCCGAGCGCCCAGAACCTGTCCGCGTGGCCGTCCTTGTCGCCGTCTGCCACGAAGCGGATATTGCCGCTGGCCGTGGTCTCCTTGCGGATCTTCCGAAGGTCGGCCACCAACGCGTCATCGCCGAAGGGAATCCGGATCGTCTTGTCCTCAAATGCGCTCCTCACCGGATACGCCAGATCCTCCTTCACCGGCCCCGAGAAAGTAACGCCCTCCACCCGCGTAGTGCCGAACCTTTGCCCGGCACGCTCCGCGAACTGCATACCCAAACCTGTCTTATCTATGCAAGTGCGGCGGCAAACCTCGATCCACGGATAGAGAACGCTTTCCTGCGTCGAGAACATCATGGCTTGGAGATCGATGCGCTTGCGGATGAAGTTCATCCCGCCCACCTTTTCCACCACGATCAGCGAGGTAAGGTCGCGCACCCGTCCGATATCAATCCCGGCATAGAGTCCATTTTGGCAAGCCCGCGCCTGATCCAGTGAGTATTCCCAATCCTCACCCGCCGCATAGGTGCAGCCGTCGATCAGCTCGTAGGGGATGAACGCGCTCGCATCATCCGCTGGCACACACATGAACTCTTGGAGGAAACTTTCATCATCCACGCAGCCCTTGCGGATGAAATCGAAATACGCAGCCTCATCCATCTCCTGCCGCTCGTCACCGGCGGGCAGCTTGCTTTGGAGTTTCACGAGAAATCCCTGATCCAGCGCGTCCTGAAGGGTCACGCGATGAAGGCTCCAGCCCATCGGGTTGTTCTTCTCGCGGATCTCGCGGATGATCTTGTTGAAATAGTTCCCACTTCCCCGGTGCGTGGAGAACACCTCCAGCGAGCCGCCCCACGTGATGCCGGGATACGCGATGGCATACAGCTTGCGCGGATCGGGATGCAGCGCGAACTCATCCAGCACACGGTCTCCCCGCTTGCCCGCCTGAGCATCCGGGTTCGATGACATGGAATTGATCCGCAACCCTGTCGCCATTTTCAGCACATGGGCGCTATGCCCCTTGTCATCAATCACCGTCTCCCCGAGATCCTGCGCCGCGATTTGAAGCACCCCCGCAAAGCCCTTGCAGTCCTCCAGAAACAGCCTTGCTTGGATATCATCCCGCGAGGAAATCCACGCATCCAGCCGCGCATCCTTCAAAGACTTCTCACGCACCAGCCGGTAAGCAGAACACCAAGTCCACCCAATCTGCCGGGACTTCTCCGCGATCTTGAGCCGCGAGCGATCTTTAACCCACTTCTCCTGGAAAGGGAGAAGCAGCGTATCCTTCGCCAGCTTGACCTTGGCCGCACCCATCAGAGCAGTTTCGCCGCCTCCTCCAGCTCCCTCAGAGTTTCCTCGGAAATCCCGCCGCCCGCCTTGGCCTTCGCCGTCGCGGCCTCGATAGCAGCCTTCGCCGCTGCGGACTTCTCCTCCATGAGTTTCAGCTTCCGAGCATCGTGATCCAGCGCCCTGCGCTTCAAGCCCAGCGCCGCCAGCTTCACATAACTCTCCACATCCCCGGATTGCAAGGTCTCCGCCGTGAACACCGTCTGCGCCACCCGCTCGATATCCTCCGGCGAGTAGTCGCCCGATTTCGCCAGCTCCAGCCTCGCCTGATCCGCACGCTCCGCCGCCGCCTCCATCCGCCGCTTGAGCGCATACCATGAGCGCCATTCCGAGAGCGTAGCCAAGCCCACGGAGATTCCGTGATTGTCGAAAATGTTCCCGCCCAGATCCTCCAGCGTATAAGCCGGTGTCTCCGCATCGG
>JAYTOE010000006.1:0-4185 GCA_043747935.1 Akkermansiaceae bacterium | reverse complement strand
AGGTTGATCTTGGCGGGGGACTTCATGGGAAAGGCTGAAACGCTGAAAACTGAAAATCTGAAATCAGGAGATCGAGAGCAAGGCGAGCATCCGGCCAGTTTGGCCTTTTTCCATGCGGTAGGAATAATGGCGGGAGAGATCGGCGGCGGTATTTTCGCAGGAATCGTAGAAGCTACCAATCCCCAATTCGGTGGCCTGTTCGCGGATCATGGATGCGATATCCACCTCATAGTCCGGCGGACGGATGCAGGGGGAAACCACACAGACGAGGTTGGCGGGATCGCTGCCGTATTCGGATTTCATCGTGGAGACGGCGCTTCCGAGGATATTCCCTTCGGTGCCTTTTTTCCCGGAATGCAGGAGCGCGATGGCATGTTTTACCGGATCGGCGAGGTAGATCGCCGCGCAATCGGCAACGTAGATGGCGAGGAGCTGGCCGGGGAGGTTGGTGATCAGCCCGTCCACATCGGGGTGCGTGACGAGGATTCCATCGGAAGGCGAAGTGATCACGGCCACGCGGTTGCCATGAACCTGCTCCGCATGGTGGCGGGTGGCGGTGTCCGGATATTCGGCGGCGATGGTCGCGTCGTGGCGCGGGGCGAGGTTGCGGAGCGCGAAATCTCGGTCGCCGAGGACATCGACCCCATCCAGGCGAGGTATCCAATACGGATGGAAGCCTGGGAGGCTAGAGATGGGATGTAAAAACAAGAACGCCTCCGTCACGCAGGGAAACGTAACGGAGGCGCTTGGTAATCGCCAAGCTGGATTATTCAGGGGGGAGACGACGAATTATGCGATCGCGCGGTTTTTGAGCGCACGGTTCGTATGTTCGACAGTTTCGGCCTCTTCTTCATCCATACCTGCAAGGATGCCGGCGAGGTCTGTCGCAATCTCTTTGCGCATCTTCGAAACGAGTTCGACTCCTTTCGAGGTGATGCGCACCATGATCTTACGGCGGTCTTCGGCTGCATGGACGCGCTCAACGTAGCACAGTTTCTCCAACCGATCCACGAGGCCGGTAGCGGCTGCAGTGGAATGACCCATTTTCTTCGCGATGTCGGACATAGTCAGATAATCTTCGCTGGAAAGATAGGTTAGGAGGAAGAACTGAGGGAACGAGACGTTTCCTTTGTTGAGTTCGCTTGACAGGTTAAGTATGCAGCTACGCTGTGTGAACAGGACGAAGTCTGCAAGACGATCGGCGTCGGCTTTCACCGATGCGCCCGAGGCACTTGGTTGTGTTTGTTTCATTTTGGCTGGTTGTAGTGTTCATGTTTTGGGACATGTAAGGGAGCACAGCCATTGCGAAAGGGAAGATAATCGGGTTGGTGAATATTAATCAACCCTAAAATTAAATATTTTTCTAAAAGACTGCCTGACTGCGTGGGACTTTTTGAAAATACCGGATCTTTCTCGTTTTGGGAAGTCTGAAATTTTAGAAAAGTTAACTTTTCCAAAACGAGCGGAAACCCAAGCTCCGTATGGCGCACACCTGAATCACAGCACGAAAAGCTCCGATTCGCTTGGCGGATCGAGGCGAGTTTTCGCAACAGCGAGGTAATCGGGATCGATTTCGATGCCGGTGAAGGAGGCGATCTTTTTGGATTTCGCGGCGAGGGCGGAGGAGCCGATACCGAGAAAAGGGTCGAGTAGGCGGGTGGAATCGGCCTTTCCGTGGAGCTTGATGCAGAGTTCGACGAGGGCGGGGGGGAAGGTGGCGGGGTGGGGGCGCTCGCCTTTCCGGGACTGGATGGTCTCGTAGGGGATGAACCAGGTATTTCCCCGGCAGCGCAGATCCTCACCGCCGGTGTGACCCCAGCGGGCGATGTTCGATTTGTAAACGTAGGGCACTCCGGCGGCGCGGCGGTCGAGCGCGATGTCGCCGGTCTTGGTGAGGTGGAACACGTATTCGTGGCAGTCGTTGACGTATCGCTTCGAGTTGATCGGCTTGAAATGGCCTGCGGAAAACGGATCGCCGCCGGGGGAGTGGGTGGTGATCGATTTGATCCAGTGGAAGGTGTTTTGGAGGATGAAGAGCGGATCTTCGCCGTCGGTGAGGGTGAGGATGAGTTGGTGGGGCAGGAGAGGGTTGGAAGGGGCTGCTCCGATGTTGAGGAAGAAGGAGCCGTCATCGGTCATGACGCGTTTCACCTCGAGTGCCCAGGATTTGCACCAGAGCAGGAACTCCTCGCGGGGGGCGGTGTCCTTGAAGGAGGAGTAGGCGATGCCGAGGTTGTAGGGTGGGGAGGTGACGACGAGGTCGAAGGATTTCTCCGCGAAGGTGGGGAGAACCTGGAGGCAGTCGCCGTTTAAAAATTCAAAATTCAAAATTCAAAATTCAAGGAAGAGGTAACTCAGCTTCGCAGATGTTCGATGGCGGCTTCGAGATCGGCGGGGGGGACGGTTTCGATGACCTTTGCGTGGCCGAGGGAAGTGAGGGTGACGAAGCGGATTTTGCCCGATTTGAATTTTTTGTCGCGGGCGAGTTTTTCCATCACGGTGGCGGTGGGGATGGAATCGGGTAGGGTGAGCGGCAGATGGAAATGGCGGAGCGCGGCGAGGATTTTCTCCGAATCGGCGGGCGCGAGGGCGGAGTGTTTTTCGGAGAGGAAAAGCGCGGCGCGGATACCCAAAGCGATGGCCTCGCCGTGGAGCATCTGGCCGTAGGGCAGCGAGGCCTCGATGCCGTGGCCGATGGTGTGGCCGAAGTTGAGCAGGGCGCGGATGTCCTTGGTCTCGTATTCGTCCGCCTCGACGATACGGGCTTTGATCGCGATGTTGCGCGCGAGGAGATCGGCGGGGACATCGCGCGTTTCGGGATCGATGGCCATGAGCTCCGTGAGCATGGCGGCATCGCGGATCGCGGCGTGCTTGATGGCCTCCGCGAAGCCTTCGTGAAACTCGCGCGGCGGGAGGGTGGCGAGCGTTTGCGGATCGACGATGACGAGCTTCGGCTGGTGGAAAGCTCCTAACAGGTTTTTTCCCTCTGCCACGTTCACGCCGGTTTTCCCGCCCACCGAGGAATCGACCTGTGAAACGATGGTGGTGGGGATCTGCACAAACGGGATGCCGCGGTAGAAAATCGACGCGACGAAGCCCGCGAGATCGCCGACGACACCGCCGCCCAGCGCGATGACCAGCGAGCGGCGGTCGTGCCCGGCGCGGATCATTTCCCGGCAGAGGTTTTCCGCGTGCGTGAGGGATTTCGATGCCTCCCCGGCGGGGACGGTGTGCAGGGTGGGACGGCTTTCGCCGAAGGATGAGAGCAGAGCTTCGGCGTGATGTCTTGCAACCGTTTCGTCGGAAATGATGGCGGGTCGGAAACCGGAAAGCCCGTGCTCTTCGAGGAGCTTGGCGGTTTCCGAAAGAAGACCACTACCGACGACAACCGGATAAGAGCGGTCAGCGAGGGCAACGTGGACGGTGGGCATGCGCGGAGGTTCGATTTCCTCATCGCAAACATCAAGGAAGAAGGAGTGGGGGTTCGAGCGTCATGACAGTGCTTGTGGAGCGTGAAATGAACTGCGCCTCCTTCGCCATGAAGGAAACCAGCGTCCGCGTAGGACTCGCCATCATTGTGGAGGCCGTGGAAAAAGCTTTCCAGAAAAAGTGCTGACCGTCGGCGCATCAAGAAGGTGCTGACTCAGGCCGCGAGACGACACAAGACATCCACAAGACGAAGACTGAACTGGCCCCGCGCCTACGCCCCTCGAAAAACCTTCACTTTTTTCAGGGTTCGGGTATGGAGAGGCATATCGGATTGAAATGCCTATCCCCTCACCGCATGAATGCCCGCCTCCGCCGCCTCGTTTCCTTTGCCACCATCGCACTCCAGCTCACTGCCTCGCCCGCCCTCCGCGCGGCGGATGGGTCGGTCTCGTTTGATGGGACTGGCCAGTGTGTCTTCGTGCCGCAATTCCACAATGCAGGCGTCTCCGGCGAGGTCACGGTCGAGTTCTGGGCGAAGACGAATGCGGTAGGCCAGCAGGCCGCCTTCATGCTGACCCCCGACCAGCCCGCCAACCGCTTCCAGGCCAGCATCAGCTACAACAGCGGCGGCAACACCAACACCTACTGGGACTGCGGCGACATCACCGGCACCGGCGCGGGGCGCCTTTCCACGCCGAATCCTGCCGGTACCGTGGGGAACTGGACTCACTACGCCTTCGTCTCCAGCGCCAGCGG
>JAYTOE010000005.1:0-1681 GCA_043747935.1 Akkermansiaceae bacterium | reverse complement strand
CTTCGGCAGCTCGGTGTAGAGGGAACGCGGGGGCTTGGTGCCTCGGATGTTTTTCAGGAAAGCACCGGTCGTTTCGGTATGGTAAAAGATGCGCCGCATACCGATCTCGTAAACGAGGAAACGGAGCGCCGCAGTGAGCATCGCCTCCTGCCAGTGCGCTCTTTCCGCCGAGAAATCATTTTCCCAGCAGCGGAGCAGACGCACGGTGTTGAACTTGCCGCCCCACATGTTGAACGACATCGCTCCCTTCCGTTTCGCGTAGTAGGCATCATCCGCGATCCGTTGGAAATCGCGCAGGAGATCCGTCTGTAGCTCCTCGATGAGCGCCTTTCCGGAAGGGCATCGGGTGCCAGCGTCCCTCCCGCGCAGGCGGCCAGGAAAGGTTTCACGGCGGGTTTCTCCAGAAGCTTGCGCGCGGTGGTCTGGCGCAGTTTGTGGATACACGGCTCCCTGCCGCTCATCATCCTGAGGAGCAGGAAGGCGTAATCATCTTTGGCATAACGGAAGAGGGTGCGGCCGGTCGGCAGGCAATCCATCACTTCCCGGGCAAATTCGGGCTTCATTGAAATCGTGTGGAGGAATCGCCGCTTCCTCCGGGCGGTTATATTTTCTTCAGACAAACGGGCGCGATCCTACTGGGGATGCGCTCACAGATCACCGGGGCGGGCCGAAGGGGCCTGCCGACACGGGTGATTACGAATGGAAGAAAACCGACATATTGGATCGGGGTAAGACGGGGGAGTTGTGTCTTGCCCGTCCGCAGACATCAAGCCGTTTTTGTGGCGCACGGGAAACGTAATCAATCAGACACGCCGCCAACGCACATTTCGCACCTCGCCCGTCGTCTGCCATGTCGCCAAACCGAAAGGGGCGCATTCCGAGATCGACCCCTCGCGCAGCGAGAGTTTCTTCCCGGCGGTGTCTACATCGATGACCTTCTCGCCGTCGATCCATGCCTCGATCCGCTCGCCCTTTCTCACCAACCGGATGGCATACCAGACATCGGGCTCGAATTTCCCGTAGCTCGTGGTCTCGTTTTCCGAGGCATCCTTGCCATCGATGCAGGAAATGCCGACCGTGCCGCCGCCCCAGCCGCCGACGACGAGGGTGACGCATTCGTCCAGTCCGCGGGCGGGAAAGGTCACGGCGCAGAAGAAATCCGTGCCGTTGATGCGTTTCGCCATCAGCTCCAGCTCGAAGGGCGGAGTGGGCGGCGTGCCCTTCCACCTCAGGGTGGTCAGAGTCTCGCCCCAGCCGATTCGCAGCGGCTCGCCGGTGTCGATTTCCCCGCCGCTGATGGCTTCCCACTCGTCCCTCAGATCGATCCATTCCTCCTCCACCCCCTTGTATTCGACGCTTTCCTTGCCGCAGCCTGTCGCGAGCAATCCGCCAAACAGCATCATCCACTTCCTGCGCTTCATCCGGCGAGGATGCATCGGGTCTTCCTCTTCCTTGAAGTTTAAAGTTTAAATTTTGAGGTTTAAGCCTAGCGTCGCCGCATGCTTTCCACCGAACGACTGACCGGCTTCGCCGACGAAGCCTCCCGCGACATCGACCTCCAGATCCGCGCCACGAAGGAACTTGGCTGGTCGGCGATCTCCACCCGCATGGTGGGCTCAGCGAACATCCACGACATGCCGGAGGGTGATTTCCTCGCCGCCGCCGACAAGCTCGACGCCGC
>JAYTOE010000004.1:0-3853 GCA_043747935.1 Akkermansiaceae bacterium | reverse complement strand
ACGCCGACGGAAAAGGACGCCGACGCGATCCTGATCAACACCTGCTCGGTACGCGACCAGGCGGAGCAGAAGGCGCTGGGGAAAATGGGCATCATGGGCGCGCAGCGGCAGAAGCGGGCGCATGTGGTTTACGGCTTCATGGGCTGCATGGCGCAATCGCGCGGGCAGGAGCTTTTTGAGCGCATCCCGCACCTCGATCTCGTGGTCGGCACACAGAAATACCACAAGGTTTTCGAGTATGTGGACAGCATCCTGAAAAGCCGCATGGAGGCGCGGATGGACGATCCGGCGCTTTCGCTGAGCGGGAGTTCCGTCTGCGACATCGCCGAGGAAACGGATTCCCAGAACACGATCCGCGACCACATGCCCAAGGCGCGCAACGCCTCCGCCTTCGTCTCCATCATGCAGGGCTGCAACATGCGCTGCTCGTTCTGCATCGTGCCCGATACGCGCGGAAAAGAGCGCGGCCGTCCCATCGCGGACATCGTGAAGGAAGTGGAGTTCCTCGCCGGGCAGGGCGTGAAAGAGGTCACGCTGCTGGGGCAGATCGTGAACCTCTACGGGCGCACGGAGTTTCCGAAAATCGATGGGAAATCACCCTTCGTGCAGTTGTTAGAGGCGGTGCACGCCGTCGATGGCATCGAGCGCATCCGTTTCACCTCCCCGCACCCGATCGGATACCGCGATGACCTCGTCGCGGCGTTCACCTACCTGCCGAAACTGATGCCGCACATCCATTTCCCGATGCAGAGCGGATCGGACACGATTTTGAAAGCGATGCGGCGTCCCTACAAGAATGCCAAGTTCATCGAGATCTGCGAAAAGATGAAAGCCGCGCGGCCGGATCTCGCGATCACGACGGACATCATCGTCGGCTTCCCCGGCGAGACCGAGGAGGATTTCCAGGCTACTATGGATACCGTAGAACGCCTCCAATTCGATAACGCTTTCGTTTTCCGTTACTCGAAACGCAAGGATACGCCCGCTGCGGAAATGGACGGACAGATCGATGAGAAGGTTAAGGAAGAGAGAAACCAACGGCTGCTCACGGTGGTGGATCGGCTCGCGAAGGAGAAGAACGCCGCCATCGTCGGCACCATCCAGAAAGTCCTCTGCGAGGGGCCGTCGAAGCACAACCCCTCCACCCTCTCCGGCCGGACACCGCAGAACAAGATCGTGATCTTCGAGGGGGATGAGAATCGCCTCACTGGCGAGATCCTCGACATCGCCGTCAAGGAATCGACCGGCTTCACAACTTACGGCGAGGTGGTTTGATTGGGTAGGGCTGATCCGGCTCGGTCAGCCCATTTCAAAAACCATACGCTCCGCTCACTCGGGCGGGAGTGAGATCACGAAGCAAAAAGCCCGCCACACTGCGGTTTCACTACCATTCCGTGATTACGGCTCCTCCTTTTTTGATCAGGGCCGACCGCGCCGGATCAGCCCTACCGGTATTGAACGAATTTCTGCGCTTGACGGTATATCCCATCATGTAGATACATATCGTCATGAAAACCAAGATCTTCAAAAGCGGCAACTCACTGGCCATCAGGTTGCCCAAGGCGCTGGAACTGACTTGCGGCCCGGCCTCCATCCATCGCGAGGGCGGGAAAATCATCATCGAACAAGTGACCGAAACCGGCTGGCCGGAGGGTTTTTTTGAAAGCGTGCGGATTTCCCGCAAGGATTTCGGACGCGAAAAAACCACCTACGAGGAGAAATCGTTATGAAGCGGCTCCTCGACACGAACGTCTGCATCGATGTCCTGCGCGGACGGAAAAAAGTCGTCGAACGGCTGTCCGCCTGTCTGCCAAAAGACTGCTTCATATCGGTCATCACCGAGTTCGAGCTGTTCCAGGGCGCGGATCGCGCACCTTCCGGGCATCGGGAAGAGGAGCGTGCCAAAGTCTCCCGCTTCGTCGCCAGCCTGCAGATCCAGCCCTTCGATTCCGAATGCGCCCGCATCGCCGCCCGCCTCAATGCCGGATTGCTCAACCAAGGAACACCCATCAGCATCACCGACGTTTTCATCGCCGCCACCGGCCTCCGCCACAAGTGGACGGTCGTCACCAACAACACCAAGGACTTCCGCCGCATCGACGGCCTTGCCTTGGAAGACTGGCGCTTATCTTGACATGCCGGACATTTCCGAGCGCTTTTGAGCACGGCATCCGAAACCACTTCCCTGTTCCGCGTCCGGGTTCCCGAAAAGCGGCTGCGCAAGGCCGAGATAATCCTGGCACGTCTCGGCATGAAGCCGGGCGACGCATTCAATATGCTGCCGGCACAGATCGAACTCCGCGAAGGGCTTCCCTTCGAAGTCACCACCCGCCCGCCTGTGGTTCTCGACCCCGAACCAAAGTGCAAAAAGCAAGTGCAAAAAGCATGGCTTCATGCACTCGGGATTTGCTGGGGCTGTGAACCCGAAGATGGTCGATCAAACATGAGCTAAATGTTGAAATGCCGCACCTGACACGAATGGCACGAATGGCACGAATGGCACGAATGGCACGAATGGCACGAATGGCACGAATGGCACGAATGGCACGACCTTTCGCAGTTCCTCCTTGCCGAAGCTCATCTCCACAGACTCAAGCTATTCCCTTCCGAAGATCCCTCAGGCTCCAAAGTGTTCCTTTTGCGGCCGCTCCCTCGCCTCTAAGCTTCCTCGCGCCGTCCTTACGCTTCGAGCCAAATCGCTCTCGTGCACTGGAAAAGGCCTCGTTCACGAATTCCTTGCTGCCAATCACCGCGCCATCCGTGAAATAACGAATCCGACACCGCAACATCTTCGCAGTTCCCAGATCTTTCAAAGCGGTTTCGTTGTCCTCGCTTTCCAGGAGTTCTGCGGTGTTCTTCGTGGTCTGGCCGAGTCCTTTTGCCGATTGAAAAACGTCCGCGCTCCCGGGTTTCCTGCCGATCGCAAGCCCCATCAAGCGTCGATACAACCGCGAAACTTCCTGCCATTTCCCAGCATCGAATCCCACGCCCTGATCGCAAAAATACGCCCGCACCAAGCCCTCGCGCGCCTTTTTACCATTTCCCTTGTTTCCGCCTCCCACCGCTTCGCCATAACTGCTCCACCGATGTTCAGCCGGGTCTTTCACCATCCCGGCGCGCACCGGATTCAAGTCGATATATGCTGAAATCGTTCGTGCCGCCACGCCGTCTTCCACGATCAAGCTCTTGAACCGATCCTCCCACAGCGTCCCCGTGCGCGAATGCACGCGGTTGAACCACTGGGTAAAGCGTTGCAGCAGCCCCTTCATGAATTCGCCCAAATCTTGCATGCGGTAGGTGAATCTCTTGTGGATCGCCTCCACCGCCTCATTCATCCCGCTATCGCTCGCGTAAACCGCCGTCCTAGCGTCCGCCAATTCCTTCGCCACGCTAGCCACGAAAGCCTCGCCATAAATCGCCGACAGCCGTTTCAACAGTTTCTCATCCGAAATCCCCCCTTCAGCCATCGGAGGAACCTCTAGCAAAATATGAAAATGGTTGTCCATCAGGCAGTAGGAAAGCGCCCGACACCCCGTGAAGTTTTCCTGCATGCGCATCAAAGTCCGGAATTTCTCTTTTTCCTCCGTCCCCAGCACAAACCGCCGACCCACCACCCGTGAATGCACATGATAAAGCACCGGTTTCCCAGCAGCTTTCCGCCATTCCGCTAACCATCGTGCGCGTCTCATGAAAAAGAATTACCGGCGTAGGGCCGCCTTGTCACGCTGATAAATGGCCTGTCCCTATGTCATTCTTTTACGGACGGGGCGGTGATCGGGAGCAAGGAGTTTGTGAACGAGGCGTTTGCAGGGGCGCGTGAAAGGTTTTCCAAGAGGAGAAAGGACGGAGCGCG
>JAYTOE010000003.1:0-1952 GCA_043747935.1 Akkermansiaceae bacterium | reverse complement strand
GGGATCTTGCTGGGATCGGCGACGGGTGGGGGAGGTGGATCGAGGATGTCGAGCCAACCGGAAAGAGCCTCGGCCTCGGCCAGCGTGCCATATTCCGCCTTTGCGTTGCGGAGTCCGATGATGGCGGCGGGATTGTTTTTTGCGGTGCGCTCCATGGCGATGATCTGGATATCCTGCCGCAGCTTGTCCTCCTTGGTGGGGTAGAACTCCTTTGCCTTGCCGAGCCAGATCCGGGCGTTGGATATGTCGCCCTGCTCCATGTATTCCAGCGCGAGGCCTTCCGCGAGGTCGCCGGATTTCAGGTTTCCCGCAGCGTCGGCGAGTTTCGTCCTGCGTTCTTCCGTCGCATCGGGCCATTGCCGCATCGCGGCTCGGACCGCGCGGAAATCCCTGTCCTCCGCGCGTTTCTCGCCGGTGCCATCAATGTGTAGAAAAGGCCGGTAAAGCGGATCACCCAGCGCCACGCCCTGCCAAGAGGTGACCGGCATCGATGCCCACGCGGCCTCCGCGAAGCTCCATCCTTTAAAGAGACGGTCATGCATGATGTCGAAGTGGTGGGTGAGGTGCAGGTAGGGTTCGTAAACATTTCCGACGGTTGCCGCCGCGCCGCGCACGAGCAGGGGCGCGCACCAGTTTTTGTGTGGATCGGTAAGTTGCTCTGCGCTGAAAGAATGCAGGTGCACGGCCACCGCGCCGCGCCGGAACATGAAGGTCGGGTTAAGGAACGGGCCGCTGACATTTCCATCGTACCAGCCGTAATAAATCGCCGCTTCGGTCATCGGGTAGTTCTTCGGCAGCGTGTCGTTGAAACGGTCGGTTACCGTCGGGATACCGAAACCCGTGTTTTGCGATATGATCTTGTTCAGCCAAATGTCGCCCTCGGGAAACTTGTTGGCGACGTCCACGTAAGCCCTTCCCCAGAGGCCGTGGTTTTCGGTTTCCACCGCGTCATTGATCATCTGCTTGCAGGTGGCGTAGGTCGGTGCGTCGATCCGGGTGGTGAGGACAAGGAAGGGAAACTTCGTTTCAGACAAGGGCACCGTGCTCTCATAAAAGGAGTTTTTCAGGACACCTTTCACGGGCAATGATTCGATCCCGAACATGGCGAGTTCCGAATCCACGCAGGCTTCGTCGCGGGGTGAAATAGGATCGGCGGGAGGTTTCGCTCCCTCCTCCGGTTTCGTGGGAGTAGGCTGGATGCGCAACGGCACTCCGCGCATCAGCACGATGGCGCGGATGCGGTTTTCAGAGGGCAGCAAAAGACCCTGCGGATCTCTCTGCCGCTTCCACCAGCCCTTGTCATCGAAAGCCTTCCGCAAGGGCTTTGCGATGGAATCCTCGTATTCTTCGCGTGTGATATCGGCCTTCCGTGGCATGGCCAGTCCCAGAATCTGGTCGGAGGGGATGGCGCGCGCGTCCTGATAGGCCTCGGCGAGGTGCGCGGATTCCGGGTCGGCCTTGTTGAATAGCACAAGGACTTCCCGGTTAGAAAGCGTCCGCGCATCCGCCAAAAAGCTGGCGATCAGGGAAACGGCCGCCATGGCCGCAAGGGATTGTGCGTTGCGCATGGTGCGGAGCATGATCGCGCGAGGCAATCTTGCAACCCAAAGGAGAATTCACCGTGCCTTGGCGCAAAAGTCGAAAAAGAAACACAAAAGAGCTTGCCACGAAAAAACGCCGTATAGTTAGTCGTTAGATGCGATTACGTCATATTTATGTATCGAATATTTCCACACTGGTCCCAATGAAACCACACCATCACTTCCTCCTTATCGCCGCGCTTGCATTTCCTAGCATCGCAACGGCGCAGTCTCCGGGTAATTTTACCACCCTCGACACCAATTCGAACATCCTCGGCACCGACCCCCTTTTCGAAATCGGCAACGGCAGCTCCGCCTCCGCGCTGACGAACGCTTTCACCGTCTTCAAAAATGGCAACGCCACACTCAACG
>JAYTOE010000002.1:0-15158 GCA_043747935.1 Akkermansiaceae bacterium | reverse complement strand
TGCCGTCATCGCGGGTGAAGCTGTTGATGGCCCGCAGGGTCTTCGAGGCGGTGAAGACATCCGGGGTGACGATCTCGTCGAGCAGGCGGGCGAACTCGGCATCGGTGAGGCGGACGCGGTTGAGGGCTTCGAACTTTTCGCGGAAGTTTTTCTCCAGCGTGGAGCGGTTGGTGATGTCCGGGCGGTATTCGTATTTCAGCCCCTGTAGCTTGCCGATGAAGCCGGTCTCGATGCCGTCTTCCTTGAGGGCGGCACTCGGGGGATCGGGTATGTCATGGTAGCTGATTTTGGAGGACATGATCAAAAGCACCTACAGTGATGGCGTGCCTACTTCTAACGACCTCCGGCGGGACGGGAAGGGCAAAGTGAAAACCCCCAGTCGGTAACAAACGCACCCGGCGGACAGGCGTCCGCTGCTGCTTGTCTTTCCCACCGCTGCAGAAAGCTTCGGAATTCCTAAATCCGGGAGGGCGGGGGGAGGCAGGGGACAAGCCGTTTCCCTTGCCAGTCCGGCAGCCGGAGGCAGCCGCTCGTGAGGATGTCCGCGCGGAATTGGGTCTTGTTGGCGAGGTAGGCGATCATGGCTTCGGGGGTTTGGGTTTCTTCGGCTTCGGGAGCTTCTTCATTTCCGTGACGGCCTTATCAAAATCCAGATCCACCGTGCGCGGTTGTGAATCGAGGAACACGCGGTAGCGGTCGTATTCCAGCTCCGCTTTCATCTTCGCCTGCTCGGCGGAAATCTTGCCCGCATGATCCAGCAGCTCGTGCTCGGAGAGTTTCAGGAACTCGTCCAGCTTCGTAATCCAGTCGCGCATGGTCATCACCTTACGTTGCAGCGCCCGCAGCTCGGCAAATTCGATGTAGGCGTTCACAATCCGGTTCAGCGTGTCGAGTTCCTCGCCGGCGAGGTAGTTCTTGGCGATGGACACGTCCTCCTTGCGAATGATGCCGCCGGGGCGCGTGGTTTGCAGGCCCATGAAGGGCTTTTCGGCGTCCACCCGCTCATGTATGACCTCCGCCGCCGTCTGCCCGTGCGCCGCCCAGTGCATCTTGTTTTGCACCGTGGCGAAGAACTGCTGCGAAATCTCCGTGTTTGGCGTGTAGTCCACGCTCGTCGCGTAGATATCGAGCACCTTCTGGTAAAAGCGCCGCTCACTCGACCGGATGTCGCGGATGCGCTCGAGTTGCTCATCGAAGTAATCCTTCTGCCCTTTGCCCGGCGGATTCTTGAGACGCTCGTCGTCCATCGTGAAACCCTTGAGCAGATACTCGCCCAAACGCGCCGTGGCCCATTGGCGGAACTGCGTGCCGCGATGGCCGCGGACGCGGAAGCCGACCGCCAGGATGGCCTCCAACCGATAGTGGCGGAGGCTTCGGGAAACCTCGCGCCCGCCCTCCAATCGAACTTGTAAGTAATCCTTACAAGTTGCCGCCTCGGCCAACTCGCCTTCGGCAAAAATGCCTCTTAAGTGGAGGGTTACGTTCTGCGGCGTGGTCTGGAACAACTCGGCGATTTGCGCCTGCGTTAGCCAGATGGTCTCATTCTCAAACCGGCACTGGATGCGCGTGCGGCCATCCTCGGTTTGGTAGAGGATGATTTCGGACTGGGGCAAAGTTTCGTCGCTCATGGGTGGAAGTTTGCTAGTTTTCAGTTTTCAGGAAGAGGGGACGAGTGCGGACGAGTGGCTCCAAACCCGCCGCGAGATCGCGGGCGACGGCTTTGGTGGAAGCCCTTTTCAGAGCCGCTTCGGCACCGATGAAGTCGGGATCGTCCAAGGGTCTGACCGGGCGGGGTTGGCTTGAGGGGGCGCGGTATTCGACGGGATCTTCCATAAGCTGGTCGGTCGGGCGGTTGTCGCCGGAATCCAGCAGGAGCGGCGGGATGGCAGGCATTTGCAATGGCAGTTCTAACGCTTTCCCTGTTGCGGGGAAGGGCAAAATGAAAACCCCCAGCGGTAACCCACGCACCCGGCGGATCGAAGGGTTCCAATAGGGAGAAGGGGATTGACGATGCGCTGCCGGTATCCGGGCGGCTGTCGGAAGGGATCCGGTTCCTGTCGGAAGATGCTGCGTGTTTGTCGGAGGGTGCACCTTTTCCGTCGGAAGATGCTCGGTCTCTGTCGGAAGACATTCCGGGTGGAAGGGTGGGAGGTGCGGATGGGGATTTACACGCTGCGATTCGGGGAAGAGGTCGGTGGTTGAGCGGGGCAGGCTGGCACGCCTCTGGCGTGCGATCCTTTCTTCCGCATGTTCCCCGGTTGGTCGTCGCGGGCGCTCCTCGACCCGGGGCTACAAGTTGCGATCCCTACCGGGTTCAGGAGTTCTTCACTGACGATCCATCTCACGCCTCCGCCCGCGCCACGAGGCCGTTGAATTTTTCCTCAAGGGCGCGGAGCTGGTCGTCGCCGTGGACTTTGCCGCCGCCGGGGATGGTGATGTAGAGGGTGTCCATCGCCACGCCCTTTTCCGTGCAGATGCGGGCGTGGGTGGTGTCGAGGCCGGCTTCGTTGACGGTGTGGAAGAGGTCGTGGAGGAGGCCGATGCGGTCGAGCGCCTGGATCTCGACGGTGGTGCAGGTGGGGTGGAGTTCGTTGGAAACGTGGGCGCGCACGGGGACGGAGAGTCCGGTTTCGGTGCGGGGCTTGAGGAAGTTTGCCTTACGTTTGAGGTAGGTCTCGGGATCGTAATGCTCGGCCTCCCGGATCTTGGTGAAGGTGGCGATGAAGCGCTTGCGCGTGGCGTCATCGGAGACCGGTTCGAAGTTCGTGGTGCAGACGTTGAAGATGTTCAGCACGATGCCGTCGGTGCGGGTGTAGAGATCGGCGGAAAGGATGTTGATCTGCTCGGAGGCGAGGGCGCAGCAGAGTTTCTCCAGGTGCAGCGGCTTGTCACGGGTGGCGAGGATTAGCTCCGAGTAACCCTTGTCCGGGTGTGCGATCCAGCGTGCGGAGAAGGCGTTGGGATTTCCACCGTTTTCATCCTCCATGAATTTCCGCACGGCCTTGACCTGCGAGGCGATGAACGCCGCCTCGCGGTAGGCGAAGGCAGCGGCGGGCGTGCGATCGAAGTGCTGGCGGATTTCCGCGGAGAAATCGTCCGGCATAAGGGAGGTGACCTCGGCGCGGAGGGCAAGGCGGTCGGCGTCGAGCTTGCGGGTGAAGTTTTCCCTGCCGTCCGCGAGGAAGCGGCGGGTGGCCTTGTGAAGCTGGAGCATGAGTGACTCTTTCCAGCCGTTCCATGCGTCGGGTGCGGTGCCGTTGGTGTCGCAGTAGGTGAATAGCAGGAGCGCGTCGAGGTTCTCCTGGGTCTTCATGATCGTGGCGAACTCGGCGATGACCTCGGGATCCTCAAGGTTCCTTGTGGTGGCGGTGCGCCAGAACATGAGGTGGTTGTCCACGAGGAACATGATTTTGGCGCGGCGCTGGCCGGTGATCTGGAGGCGGGAGCAAAGCTTGATGGCGAGCATGGCGGAGCCGTCGATGTGCTCGCGGACGTTTTCCGAGCGCCCGGTATCGTGGAGGATGAGGGCGATGTAGAGGGCGTAAGGATCGACGATCTGATGGAAGAGGCGGCGGAAAATCTCCAGCCTCGGGTTCGTGTCGCCGACGAGTTTGTCGAGTTCATCAATGCAGCGGAGGGTATGCTCGTCCGCCGTGTAGCGGTGGAAGAACTCGTGCTGGACGAGGCAATCGAGCGCGCCGAACTCCGGCAGGTATCGCCCGAGGAAACCGATCCGGTGCATCTGTCGCAGGATGCGCGCGACCTCGCCCTTGCGCTCGAGGATGGCCTGGAAGGTCTCGCGGTTCGCCTTGTCGTAGCGGAAGGTGCGATCGATGTCCTCCCAGTGGCTGGCGATGAGGCGGCGCATGGGCGGGGAGAGTTCGAGGTTCCGCACCTGGCTGTGCTGGAAGAGGCGCATGAGGCGGTGGATGTCCTCATTGAAAATGTCGTTGTTCGCGGGGTATATGCGTCCGTCGCGCGCAACGAATCCGTCGAACTCCTCGCGTTTCTTTTTCCGAAAGGTCAGGTAGGAGCGGAACCCTGTTTCGGCCACCGACTCCTGCTGGATCTGGAAGTGTTCCATCAACGAGGTGGCGTGGCGGTAGAGGTGGCGGGTGTGGGTGTAGTAATCCCGCATGAAGGCCTCGGTGCGGCGGAGGATGCTGCGCTGCGGGTAGCCGAACTCGGTGGCGACGATGCCTTGGAGTTGGAGTGTGAGGATGTCGGTGGCCTTGCCGGTGTGGTAGTGCAGCTCGTTGCGGACACGCATGAGGAAATCGTGCGCCTCTTCGATCTCGCGCAGGGTGCTGGCGGTGATGAGGCGGTCATCGACGAGTTTCCGCAGGTCTCTCGCGCCGGCCTTGATGCGTGCGACCCAGAGTATGTTCTGGTAATCGCGTAGGCCGCCGCAGGATTCCTTCACGTTCGGCTCTTGGAGGAAAACGGTGTGGGAGCTTTTCTGGTGGCGGGAGCGGAGATCCGTGCGGCGCATCTCGAAGAACCCGTCCTGGCCTTTCGCAACGCAGTTTTTCTGGAAGGCGACAAGCAAATCGCGGAACAACGCCTCGTTCCCGGCGAGTAGTCGGCTGTCGAGCAAGGCGGTGAGATTCTGCGGATCGGCGTGCGCCTCCTGAATGCACTCGGCGACGGAGCGGCAGGAGTGGCCGAGCTTGAAGCCGCAATCCCACAGCGGGTAGAGGATGCTTTGGACGAGTTCCTGGACATTTTTCGGAAGCTTCGTCGAGGCGCGGGGGAGCAGGAAAAGGAGATCAATGTCGGAGCCGGGATTCAGGGTGCCGCGCCCGTATCCGCCGACGGCGACGAGAGCGATGGGGGATTCGCCGATGTTCTGAGATTTTATAGTGGCCTGCAGGATCGTGGAGATGAGTGAGTCAATCATCCCAGAGCGCGCATGGCAAATCTCAAGTCCGCCCGCGCCCTCGCGGTGCCGGGCGAGGATCTTCTCCTGCTCCGTCTCGATGAAGCGCTTGTAGAGGGATATGAGCTCGGCGGGCGAGAGTTGGCCGTCGATGGCGGGCTGCAGGGAGGCGGGTTTGTAGGGTGCGGTTTCGGACATGCGGGTGTCGTTTCTACGGGGAAAGGGGCGTGAGTTCTAGGAAGCGGATGCCGTAGGTGATGATGTAGGGCAGGGTAAAAAGCGAGACAACCGTTGTCGCGACGACCACCTGCACGGCGACGGCGGGACGCCCGTCATACATCCGGGCGATGAGGATGGGGCCGAGCGCGGCGGGCATGGCGGCCTGCACGACGAGGATCTGCTTCAGCTCCACGGCCATGGGAATGTATTTCGCGCAAAGGATGATCACGGCGGGAGCCAGCGCCAGGCGCACGACGCAGGATGCGACGACGATTTTCCACGAGGGCTTTTCCGCGACGGCGAGATCCATGATCGTCGCGCCGGTCATCATGATCGCCAAGGGAAAGGCACCGACGCCGATCATCGAAATCGCCTCGCGGACGGGGCCGGTGACCTTGTCGTCCAAGCGCAATGCGACGAGAGCGAGGCCGATGGCGACGGCGATGATGGGGCCGTTGATGAGGCGTTTCCACGGGATGCCGTTGCCGCCCGAGACAAGCATCACTCCGACGGACCACATCGCGACCTCGACCCCGAGGTTATGGACGAAAAGCAGGGCGACGGCGGAACCGCCCCAAAGAATCTCGACGACGGGCACGGCGGTGAAGCCGAAGTTCTGGCAGCCCGAAGCAAGCGCGAACGTCCGCCGACTTTGACCGGGTGGGATGCCGATCAGTTTCCCCGCCAGATATCCCAGGCAGATTCCGGCGATGATCAGGGAGAAACCCAGCCCTGCGCCGGTGGCCAGCGTGCGGGCATCGCGCAGTACGTCCGCGCCGAGGGTGCGGTCGAGGATGTAGCAGGGCAGCATCACGGAGAAAATCACGTGCATCACGCCGATGTCGTGTTCGCTCCTGAGAACGCCGATTTTCCGCAGCGCGGCTCCCCCGGCCATCAACAGATAGACGGGTAGGACGGCGAGGATGATGGTGATGGGCGAAGCAAGTGACAACGGGCAAGACTTGGGTGGGGGGCGGGCAATGTCGATTATGGAGTGAGGGACTCGCGCCGGTATTGGGTTGCGCGCGGGGTGAAATCACAGAGAGTGGCGCGGACATGACTAGCGCGGACGATATCAGGGAGTTATTGAAACAGGTTAAGTATCCGGGTTTTTCCCGGGACATCGTATCCTTCGGATTGGTGAAGGCGGTGGAGTTAAACGGCGGGGATGTGACCGTGCGTATCGAGGTGGCGACGAAGGACGCACAGGTGCCGCAGACCATTTTCAAGGACGTCCACGCGGTGCTGGAAAGGATCGAGGGCATCGGCCATGCGAAGGTCGATATCGAGGTGAAAGACGCCCCCGAGGCGGCGGGCGGCGCCGCGGGGAAAAGCTCCATCCCCGGTGTGAAACGAATCATCGCGGTGGCCTCCGGAAAGGGCGGGGTGGGGAAATCCACCGTCGCCGCGAACCTCGCCGTCGCCCTATCCGCAAAAGGCTTGAAGGTGGGACTCTGCGATTGCGATCTCTACGGCCCTTCCGTCGCCCAGATGTTCGGCACCACCGAACGCCCGGACGCAAACGAGAATGACGAGATCATCCCCATCGAGGCGCACGGGCTCAAGCTCATGTCCATGGGTTTCCTGCTGGAGGACAAATCCCCGGTGATCGTGCGCGGCCCGATGGCGACACGCTACACGCAGCAATTTCTCCGTCAGGTCGCGTGGGGCGATCTCGACGTGTTGGTGCTCGATCTCCCGCCGGGCACGGGCGACATCCAACTCACCATCGTACAGACGGTCGCGGTGGATGGGGTGGTGATCGTTACGACGCCGCAGGAGGTGGCGTTGATCGATGCCCGCAAGGCGGTGGCGATGTTCGCGAAGGTCAATGTGCCCATCTTGGGGCTGATCGAGAACATGGCGTGGTTCGAGGGAGATGATGGGAAACGCTATTACATCTTCGGCGAAGGCGGTGGTGTCCGCGAGGCGGAGGATATGAATGTCCCTTTGCTCGCAAGGATCCCCATCGATCTCCCGACCGGACGGGGCGGAGATGAGGGGAGACCCGTGGCTTTGCTCTCGCCTTCGGAAAACAAGGTTTCCGCCGCATTCCACGCGATGGTCGCGGGGCTCAATGTCTAGGGTGCAACAGCCGCGGCGTCTTCATCGCCGTAGAAGCTCTTGATGTAGCCGAACTCGACGAGCGTGTCCTGCCAAGGTGCGATGACATTGGGGTCTTGGAAAATACGGTTGGCGCGACCCAACCACTCCTCTGCTTCGAGGAGATCCTTTTTCTCATAAGCCAGCGCGGCCTGCGCATAGTAGTAATAGGGCGAATCGTCCTGGTAATCGTATTTCTGGGCTAGGATGGTGAACTCGTCTTTCAGGCCGAGCTTGATCTTGCAGAGCAGTAACTTGAACTCAACGAGGCGCGAAAGAGCGGTGTTGCTCGGGGGGATCTCGCGGAGGACTTCGAGAAAGATGTCGTGGGCTTGTTGCCACTGCTTGGTCACGAAAAAGACTTCTCCCACATTGAACCGGATGCTGGTGTTCTTTGGTGCGATCTTGAGCGCCTCGTTGAATGCAGCCATCGCCTTTTCGAAAGCGCGCATTTCCACGTAGCAGGAACCGCGCAGGTTCATCAGTTCGGCGCTCTGCGAGAAGACCGCTTCCGCCTCGCTGACCGCATCAAGGCATTCGAAAATGCGCTTCTGTTGGAAAAAACGGCTGGCGTTCCCGAAGTGCTTGGCGAACTCCTTCCGCTCTTCGTCAGGCATGTTTAGGAAATCCTTTTGATTGGGGAGCAAGTCAGCTTGGATCGGGGCTTCCGCTTGATCGGCATTGGGTGCCGTTGCTTCTTGTGCGTGGAGCGGGCTGAGGAGCAGCAGGCAGGGTAGAAGGAATCGTTTCATGGAGTTTGTGGTTGGTGAAGATTTAGACAGGGATGAGCGGCGGGGCAAGTTGGAAGATGTGTCGGAAATTCAACCGGATTTTCGAGATAGCAAAATGAACGGGGCAGGCGTTTCCTTGGCGAGCATTCCATATCGCGCGGTGCGCAGCGACGCGAGGGATGCGATGAAAGACTCAGCCGCCGCCGCTTCCTCATCGCCGCCATCGTGCCCGGGATAACAAGTGACCGCGAACACTCCACCCGGTCTCAGGATCTCCGCCGCGGCGGCGAGAGCCTTCAGGGTATTTTCCGGTCGGGTGATGACGCTATGATCGCCGCCAGGCAGGTATCCGAGGTTGAAAATGACGGCACTGGGGCGTTTTCCTCCGGCGAACCCCGCGAGTTCCGTGTGGCAGCCGAGGCGCAGGATGACCCGATCCCGTAGGCCTTCGCGTTCCAGACGGGCGGTCGTGGATTCGATGGCCTTCGGTTGGATATCGATGGCCAGCACCTTGCCCGTTTCCCCGACGGCTTGGGCTAGGAATACCGTGTCGTGGCCGTTGCCTGCCGTGGCGTCGATGGCGAAATCACCTGCGGCGATCTCGCTTTTCATCAGGAGGTGGAGCAGTTCCGTGGGTAGGGGAGGAAACATGGTGTTTCAGGAAAGGGCGTCGGGAAACACAAACTCCGGCGCGGGGCGGACGCCGTCAAGGATCCAGTCGGCTAGCATCGCCGCCATGCCCGGCGCATACAGCGTGCCCTTCGAGCCGAGACCATTGAAAACCCAGTCCCCGGATTCGTCTTTCCCGACCAATGGCTGGCTGCGCCGCAGGATGGGACGTATCCCCGCCACGTGGGCGATGACTTCGAAATTCTCACCTCCCAGCTTCGCCGCGATGGCGGTGATGCGTTCGAGTCCGGCGGAGGTGGGCGTTTCGTCGAGGTTGTTCCAGTCGTAGGTGGAGCCGACGCGGAAGCATCGGCCGCCGATCGGAACCAGCCAGCCGCCCGCGCCAATGCGGATATGCGTTTCCGGCCACTGCGCCCGCACAGTGAGGATTTCCCCTTTCGCGCAGCGATGCTCGCCCATGCTGCCGGTGATCAGTCCGGCTGCTCCCTCGCAGCGGATGCGCGTGCTACCGGCGTCCGCAAAGAGTCCGAGTTCGCGGAAACGGTCGCGGGAGAGTTGGAGGAATCGATTCGTATCGATCCAGCCGCCGCCGACCAGCTCCACGCCGCCGAGGAAACCGGGTGGCGCCACGGGATGTAGCCCACCCACCCATGGGCACACATCGGGTAGATCGAGCTTCGCGGAAATTTTCACCCATTCCTTTTCCGAGGAAGCCAACCGCAGGACGGGGAGGGGATGCCAGAGCGTTTCGCCGAACTCTTCCTCCAGCGATCGGTAGAACGCGATCGCCTGCGGGTAGAACTCCCCGATCCGCCAGCTTGGCTCGAAGTTTTTCCCGGTGATCGGATTGATCAGCCCTGCCGCGACCCGAGTGCTCCCGCCCTCGCCGCGAGCCGCGATGTGGAAGGGCACGCCGCGCCGCAGGAACTCCCACGCGAGGCAAGTCCCCGCCAAACCCTGCCCGACAATCAGCGGGGTTTCTGGAAATCCCGTCCCGTGAACCATGAGAGAGAAATGCCCCGGCCAGCCCCCGCCGTCACGCGGCAAATGACGGGCTCATTTCAACACCGGCTTCCCGGCTGCCTTCCAAGCGGTGATGCCCCCTGCGAGATCATGCACGGTGAAACCTGCGGCGCGGAGCTGCTCCGTGGCCTTGGCGCTTCGTGTGCCGCTGCGGCAATAGACGACCACCGGTTTTTTCGGATCTAGTTTTGCCTTCGCATTTTCGAGGAAGCCCTCTTCGGTGACGGTCACGAGCGTGGCTCCCTTGAGGTGCCCTTCGTCCCACTCCTCCTTGGTGCGGACATCCAAAAGCTGCGCCCCCTCGGCGAGATGTTTCTCCGCCTGTTCGATGGTGACGGGAGCGGCTGCGGAGTCGGCGGCCGGTGAGCATGAAACGATCGAAAATAGGACGGCGGTGGCGAGGATGAGGTGCTTCATATGGTTAACATCGTGCAGATAGCGTGAAGCGCAAGAACCCAATGTAAGGGTGGCGATATCCTCTCGCTTATTTGCCCGGTAGGGTTTCACCCTATGGTAATTCCCGCCGCATTAAACCAGTTTGGTTGTGTCCGCCACGGGCGACGCCTTCAAATAACTCCGAATCAAAACACACCATGAAAATTAAAACCATATCCCTTCTGTTTGTTGCAGTTGGCATTCTGTCCCTCAACTCATGCCTGCCTCTTGCCGCAGGTGCAGCCGTCGGATACGTCGCACACAAAGACGGCTACCGCATTCATAACCCGATTTCAAGACATCGTCATTGATATCCATCGAACGAACAAAACCGGACTCCATTCACAGAAATTACCACATTTAAATCTCATGAAAAAATCATCGAAAACAATCTTTTTCACTATCGGCCTTGTAGCCGTATTTGGCATCACATCTTGCGTCGTTCCTTACGATACGCCAACGACCACCGCCACTGTGAGAACATACAGTCCGGGATACACAGTGAATGCTTTGCCCAGTGGGTATCGCACGGAAAGCATCTCCGGGTCTGATTATTACTATCACAATGGCGCGTATTATCAGCGCCGTAGCAACAACTACGTAGTGGTCGGGGCTCCCAGATCAAGCCGTTACTACGAAGAATATACTAGATATGGAAATCAGACAGTTCATAATCACAGGGACGGAAGTTCTCATGTAATCAGCGAACTTCCTAACGGTTATACGACCGTGGACTACCGAGGAGAACCTTACTACCGGTATCAAGACCGTTACTACCGTCGCCAAGGTAGTGGTTACGTGACTGTTGTGAGTCCATTCTGATGCCCGTGATCGGATCTGTCAGTCCTGCCGAGATCTGTGTGCTCCTGCCCTAGCCGCGATCCGCGATGGGGAAGGGCACGCCGCGCCGCAGGAACTCCCACGCGAGGCAAGTCCCCGCCAAACCTTGCCCGACAATCAGCGGGGCTTCTGGAAATCCCGTCCCGTGAACCAGGAGAGAGATGCCCCGTCCCCACCGAACGCACATTTCTCGAAACCCCTCAGGAACAAAATGGAGCCATAGCTAGTGCAAGAACCAAGAGCGCTTTGACCGACCACAGGCAGGTGCGTATCCAATTGCCAGATGTGAGTGATCGGCATCTCGCCCCATCAAAATTCAAGAATCATCACTCGGCAATCGTCAATCAGAAGGCTGCCGCAACCATTTCTCTATGTGGGATTTTCTTAAGTTAGCGCTTATGGGTCGCCGCCCCTTGCAGCACAGCCATGATTTCGATCCAATTCATGCTTCTGGTAGGGGTCTGCGGCTACTTTTCGAAGACGTATGCCCAGATAAGAAACAGCAGTGCCAGCGTCCCCAAGGTTCCCATCACGACCCCGAAAATCGCCCTGCCCATCCCATACTTGGGCTGGGATCCGAGCTTCGATTTCCTGATGTGAATGATCGCAACAATCCCGCAGATGAGCGCGGCCGGGGCGAAAACGGGTATCACCGAGAACAGGCCGAAATAGCCGGCAAGGATGGCCCAAACGGATCTGCCCACAGGTAACAGCATCCTAACTCCCGCATCCTGTCCCATGGGAGTCTGACCGGGTGGCAGTGGCGGGGGCATCATATCCATGGCGGCTAGCATGCCCGCCCGAACGTCCGTGTCAACGCGATCGCATGCGGAGTGCTCGCGCCAGCATCTTCGAAAAAATCGTTCTGGATGTGGCCGTAGGGCGGTGGATACTCGGCGGCAGATGGGCAGGCTTTCACGGAGCGGGACGGTGCGTTGTGTGAGCATCCTGCAGGCGGTGGGTGAGGGTATGCCGCGCCCGGAGAATCTTGTCCGGGAACTGGCCGATGCGGATGCTGCGCAGGTGCGCGGTTACTACCTTCCGGATGAGGATGACCGCCTGCGGGATGTTTTCGCAGGATACCTGGAGATGCGGGAGGGGCTGAATTCGGTTTTGGCTAGGGTGGAGCCATGGATCGACAAGAAGGACGGGCTGGACGCCGAAGACCGGCTTCGTGCCTTTATCATCGGCTTCACCGCCGCCTGCATGTTGCTGCGCAGCGGATCGTATGTGGTCGGCATCGCGGAGCGTAAGCCTGTGGTGGCGCAGAAGCTGGATGAGGCGGAGCCCCGGTTCGGAATCGCCCGGAAGTCGTTCACGGATATCTACCGCGCGCAAAGCTCCGTGCAGCGGATGTGGAAATTCTACATGGCATGGCGGTTTTACGACGAATACCGCGCTCGCATCCTCGCGATGTCGGATGACGAAATGGTCGGGCCTGTCATTCCGCTGCTCTTGGCTGAGGAGCCGTTCATGGAGATTCGCAGGCGGGAGTATGTGGCGAAACGTTTCCGCTACCGCTTGCATTCGTTCCTGCGGAGGAACCGTTCCGGTTTCGAAACCACGATGTTCCGTATGCTTGAGATCGGCGGAAGGAGCGTCTCCGAGCTGCGGGATCCGACGACGGGTCTCATCGCGAAGCCGAAGAGGGTTCCGGGAAAGCCGCTGGAGGCGATCCGCGGTTTCCTGAAGCCGGGGGACATCCTCGTGACCCGACACAGGGATGCGCTCACCAATGTCTTCCTGCCGGGCTACTGGCCGCATGCCGCGCTGTATGTCGGCGAGCAACCGGGCGGAGGGAACGTGGTGGAGGCGAAAAAGGACGGTGTGCTGCTCAGGGCGCTGGACGAAACGCTGCGGGTGGATTCGTTTGTCGTCCTGCGCGCGGACGTCGATGACGCGGTGCTTTGCGAGGTCGTGTCACGGGCGATGAGCCATGTCGGGAAGCTCTTCGATTTCGCATTCGATTTCCGGCAGGCGGATCGGCTGGCTTGCACGAACCTGGTTTACCGGAGCTGGCACGGCATGGCCGGCATGGAGTTCAGGCTCGGCGAGCAATCGGGCCGCTTCTGCCTGCCTGCGGAGGATCTCATCGATCAAACCCTCGGATCGGGAATTTTCCACGTAGCCGCCTTTTTCGGGGAGGAATGTGAGGAGGTCTGCTTCGGGGAGGAAGCGGCCGCGAAGCTCGGGCGGTGAGCAAGGCAATGTGAATTAGCGGGGAGTGCCCCCAATCTCAGGGAGGCATGCGAAGGATCGTGGCGGCACGGGTGAAGCTGTCAGCGTTGTAGCCGAGCATTTGTTTCAGGCGGGCGTCCTTCTCGATGGGGTTGGTGATTTTACGGCTTTCGTGGAAGTCCTGCCAGTCGATCATGCCGCCGAGAAGGGGGAGGATGCCGTTGGAAGGGACGGGAAGATCGCTGCCGTGGAGCATGCGCCCGAGAACCGGGGAACTTGTCAGGATGCGGTTGGCGGAGGTGCGCAGGCGGAAACTCAGTCCGGCGAGGGCGCTGTTATCCGCGTAGAGGTTGGGGTATTTCTCCAGCATGGCGGTGAAGACATGGAGGTAATCGGGATCGAGGAGCATCATGCCGGTGCCTGCATGGGCGGCGATGCAGTTGACCCCGATTTCCAAGGCGCGGGTGAGGACGGTGGGCGAGGCGAGCGAGTGATCCATGACCGGCATGGTGCGTTCGCTGCCGGTGTGGGCGAGCAGGGGCAATCCGGCTTCCGCCATGCGCTCCAGGAACGGGGTGTAGCGGCGGTTGTTCCAGTCGATGCCCTGGACGTTGGGGAGGCATTTCAGGGCGGCGGCTCCTTGGGCGAGGCAGAGTTCGAGTTCATCCATGGCCCCCTTTTTCGCGGGGTGGATGGAGATGGCGGCGAGGAACTCGGGGTGCGCGGCGGCGATTTTCAGGACGTGGTCGTTCGGGACATGGAGCGAGGAAAGCCCGGGAAGAGGCGTGCCATCCTCCTTGTGCGGTAGCTCGTGGGCGAGCAACAGGGCGCGGTCGATGAGGCTGCTCTCCCTGACGTAGCTGAGAAGCTGCCGGACGTAGAGTTCATCGAAATCCGGGCAGCGGAGATGTTTGACCGTGAGCCCGATGGCTTTGGTCATGATCGGCTCGCCGAAGCGGGTAAGGCCTTTGGGGCGATACCAGCATCCGCTGCCGCCTGTTCCGGTGCCGACGAGGTGAACATGACAATCGATGCGCATGCCGGATGTATTACCGGACGAAATGTTCGGAGACAACCACGCCGACGGGCGGAGCATGGCAGGTTTCGGCTTGATGCTTGCCAGCGCTTAAACCGGAAGCTAGCTTGCACCATGATATTGACTCTTGAAATTCCGGATCAGGTGGCGGTGCATTTACCGGATGATGAAGGTGCGCGCGGACGCAGCGTCTTGCTTGAGATGGCGTGCGGTATGTTCGCGGCACGGAAACTCAGCCACGCGCAAGCTGCGGCGCTGGCGGGGCTGGCTCGGCTTGATTTCGAGCAAGAGCTGGGCGAGAGGGACATTCCCATCCATTACACCCTGAACGATTGGAAGGATGACCTCGAAGCCGGGCTGCGTGGTGAGTGACACGTCGCCGCTTTCGGCGATGGCGAAAATGGATTGGCTGCTCTGGTTGAAAGAGCGTTGGGGAACGGTGCATGTTCCCCATGGAGTCTGGGTAGAGTTGGAGCAAATCGGGGATTAGGAAGCCTGGAGCAGGCTGGAATCCGCGCGAGAGCAAGGGTGGTTGGTCGCGATGACGGAAAGGCCAGTCAGGAACCTGCCTGCTTTCGGGAACCTTCACCGGGGCGAGATCGAGGCCATCAGTTTGGCGCTGGAACTTGATGCGGGATGGTTGGTCGTCGATGACGGAGATGCCCGCAAGGCGGCGAAGTCCCTGGGACTGAGAATCATCGGACTCCTCGGAATGATCGTGTGGGCCAAGAAGCAAGGCAAGTTTCCAAGTGCAATCCAACAGATCGAGAATCTCCGAAGGGTGACAAGGTTTCGAGTTTCCGCACAGGTGATGGCGCAGATTGCCATCGATTTGGATGAGGCGTAGCCGCATCGCCTCCGAAACCTAAGCCTCGCCGCCGACTTGCGACTTGGAACCGCCGATGGGAAAAATGTGAGACAGCGGGGACTCCATTAACGATTACGCAGAGGTCGCCCCTCCGCCCTTGCCGGGCTCACCGGAAGCGATTCTTATGTGAGACATGTCAGTCCAAGTTGGGATTATATTCTTAGTCGCAAGTGCGATTCAGCGACAGTTCGTGTCTTCGTCTCACCTGACAACTAT
>JAYTOE010000001.1:0-2157 GCA_043747935.1 Akkermansiaceae bacterium | reverse complement strand
GATTCCTTCCGGGCGAGCGAGACCGTGAGTGCGGAAGCGATCGGCAAGCTGGATCACATCGGGCTGGACCGCAGCGGCAGAACCGGTGGCGACGGGCTTTTCGACGACCTCGTGGTGGACTTGGGAAAACAGTGAGAGCCGTTTTTCAGGCTGTCGGCATCCTCAAGGATTGTTGCGCTTGGCGAGGGAGTTCAGCACCTGCTCAGACAGGTTTGCGGAGTCGATCCAGCGTTGAGCGGCGGCTTGGTCGTCATCCAGCCAAGATCCCAGCGCCCGCTCATACATGCGGTTGCGGTTTCCCTCATCCTCGATGAGCGCAATCTGGCTGGCGGCCACGCCGGGTGCTTTATCGAAAGAGTTCCAGATGAAGTGGTAAACCATGCGGTCGTCCACATCCGCGGGATGGCTGTTCATCAGCTTGGCGGCGGCGGCCGGGTCGGTGCGAGCTTCGACGGTGACGAGTCCGCGCAGGGCGCGGGTGCGGGCATCACCTTCGGGCAGGTTGGCAAAGGCTGCGGACGCTGCGTCCTTGTCGGTTTGCGCCCATTGCTCGAACACCTCATCGACACTGCGGGTGGAGGCCTCGCCGAGATTGGCGAGCAGCCATGAGGCGGTGGCGGCGGGATCGGTCTTCGCCATTTCCTCGGCGAAGCGCGCCGTCGCGCCGTCACGGAGGCGTTCGTCGGAAAGGGACGCGATCCAGGTTTTCGCGGCATCCGGACCCTCTTTCAAAAGGTGGGGAATCATTGCCTGCAGCGCCGCGCCACGCTCGCCGCTGAAGGGAAGGGCCTGTAGGAGTTCGGTGGCGCGGGCGGGGTCGGTGGCTGCGAGACTGCGGATGATTCCGATCATGTAAGGGTTCGCCTCTTCGCCCTCGTGGTTCGCCTCGGCCCATGCGATGGCGGATTCGGGGTCGCGGCTGGCCCATGCGGCGAGGACGGTGCCGGTGGCCATGCCGCCGCGAGTTTTCTCCGTGGTGTAGGCGAGCGCGGCCATCGGATCGACCTCCGCCCATGCGGTGAGAAGCATGGCGTATTCTCCCATCCGTTCCTCGGTGAGGCCAAGGCCGCGGAACTTGGCTACGGCCGCCTCGAACTCGGAGGGGGCGAGGGAATCGATCCACGAAAGCATGGCGCGGCTGCGGTCGAGGGCGTTTTCGCCGCGGACGATCTCCTCCATTTTCACGAGGCGCTCTTCCATGGTGGCGGAGGAGCGTTCGCCGCCTGTGCGAGATTCGCGTGAGGAGGTTTCGCGGCGTGAAGATCCGCCGTCACGGCTGGAGGATGTGCGGTCGTTGGAAACCTGTTGAGCGCGTTCGAGGAGTTCATCCGCCTCGCCGCCGCTTCCGGAGCCGCCGGTGAGTTTCCCCGCCACAAATCCGCCGAGTCCCACTGCGAGACAGGCGGCGCTTACGCTGGTTGCATTCCATTTCATAATTTTTGTGATGTTCGTCGTAAACTGAGCGCCCGCAATGGCGAATTTCGCCTGTTCTTGTGTCCGCCGCACTGTCTGCGAAAGTGACCGGATGAAAAAACTGCTGCCCCTCATAACGCTCGCCTGCCTCGTTTCCTGTCAGGCATCTGAAATTCGACCCGCTGATGCCAATCCCGTGGAGGTGAAGGTCGGCCTGATCATCGAGGTGACCAAGGGCTAAACCGCCTTCAGCATCGGGATCGAGGCGAGCAGGCGCTTCGTGTAATCATCCTTCGGCGAGTGGAAAACCTCGTCCGCCGTGCCGATCTCGACGATTTTTCCTTTGAACATCACCGCGATCCGATCGGCCACGTAATGCACCACGCCGAGGTCGTGGGAAATGAAGACCATGGTCAGCCCGAGATCGCGTTGGAGGTCTTTGAGGAGGTTGAGGATCTGGGACTGGATGGAAACGTCGAGGGCGGAGACCGGTTCGTCGGCGATGATCAGCTTCGGCTCCGGCGCGAGGGCGCGGGCGATCGCGATACGCTGCCGCTGGCCGCCGGAAAACTCGTGCGGGTAACGGCGCATCTGCCCAGCATCGAGGCCGACGGTGGCCATCAGGTCGGTGACTTTTTTCTCCAGCTCCGCGCCTTTCATCTTCGGATGCCGCTGGCGCACGGCCTCGGCGAGGGTGGAGAAAACGGTCATGCGCGGATTGAGCGAGGCGTAGGGATCCTGGAA